>JBGSKU010000154.1:0-5907 GCA_041741055.1 Hyphomonas sp. | reverse complement strand
GAGCTGGTCGTGCGGATGAACGGGCTGGACACCGAATGGGGGCACGGCGACCTCGAGATGGCGGTGGCGGCCGGGGCGGACGCCGTGCTGGCACCGAAGGTGACCAGTGCGCGCGACATCGAGCGCCTCGACGCGGCGCTGAAGAAGGCGGGGGCCAGCGAGGGCTTTGCGCTCTGGGTGATGATCGAGATGCCGCTGGCGATTCTCAACATCAAGGAAATCGCGGCGGCGAAGATCGGCTCGCACCTCACCACCTTCGTGATGGGCACGAATGACCTGGCCAAGGAATACCGTGCCCGGATGACCCCGGACCGGCTCGCCTTCCAGACGGCGCTGCAGCTGACCATGGCCGCGGCGCGCGCCTACGGCGTCGTCGCCATCGACGGCGTGTACAATGATATCAAGAACGAGGACGGCTTCCGCGAGGAATGCGAACAGGGCCGTGATCTCGGCTTTGACGGCAAGACGCTGATCCATCCCTCGCAGCTGGAAGAGTGCAACCGCATCTTCGCGCCGAGCCCGCATGACGTGGAACAGGCGAAAGCCGTGATCGAGGCGTTTGCCGACCCGGCGAATGCCGGGAAGGGTGTGCTGAAGGTCAATGGCAAGATGACCGAACTCCTCCACCTCGACGAAGCACGCCGCACCGTGGCGATGGACGACGCAATCAAGGCGATGGCGGGGTAGGAAAGGCCCTCACCTCCCACGCCCTTCGGGCGCGGGCCCCTCCTCTCCCGCGGGGCGGGAGAGGGGTTGGCGCGTCACGTCGATGGCTTAAATACCCGTCAGCAACTTCAGGAGCGCGCCATGGCCTATGTCCTCATCCACAATCCCGGTTGCGGGTCGTCCAAGAAGGGGCTGGAGCTGCTCGAGTCCAAGGGCGTGAAGGTCGAGGTGCGCAAATACATGGGCGCGGCGGAGCGTCTGTCGCTGGCCGAACTGAAGGACATCGCGAAGAAGATGGGCGGCGTCAGCCCGCGGGCCTTCCTGCGCGAGAAGGATGCGGCGGCGGCTGGCCTTCCGGAGACGGCCAGCGATGCCGAGGTGTTTGCCGCGATGGCGGAGAACCCGAAGCTGATCCAGCGACCGATCGGCCTCAATGGCCAGAAGGCCGTGCTGGGCCGGCCGAATGACCGGCTGCTGGAGATCCTCTGAGGCCGGGCGCTGCGCATTTTGTCGCAGTGCAACATGGGCCGGGGCAGATCGATCAAATTTCACCGACTGGATTCGCCGAATCTCAGCGCGGCGCTGGCATGGTGGCGCCATGATCACCTTTGCCCTTGTCCTTGCCGGTCTGTTGCTGGCCTTTTCGGCCTTCACGGCCGTTGGCGTGCCCTATCTCGTGATGGGGCCGCGCGCATTCGAGGCCTTCGGGCAGCCGCTGGATCTGCAGGACCTGTAAGCGGCCAGCGCCTGCGCCCGTTGCGGGCGGCGTCTTGATTTCTCCCCGTCGTCAGTAGCAGGTGTGCGCCGAGACAAGCCCGGGCGCACCGGAACGGAGCCGGAGACGGACCCCGCGCGTGCCCGCAGAACAGGATGCGCGCGCCATGACCAAATCCAATCCCGGCAATTTCTTCGAAGACTTCACCCCCGGCAAAAAGCTGATCCACGCGACGCCCCAGACGGTGACCGAGGGCGACCTGGCGCTCTACCGCGCGCTGACCGGTAACCGCTATGCCCAGTATTCCTCGGCCGAGTTCGCCAGGACGGTCGGCCTGCCGGGCCTGTGCGCCGACCCGCTGCACGCCTTCCATATCGTGTTCGGCAAGACGGTGCCCGACATCTCGCTGAACGCGGTGGCAAACCTCGGCTATGCCGACGGGCGTATCCTGCGCGCCGTCGTGCCGGGTGACACGCTACGCTCCGAAAGCCAGGTGATCGGCGTCAAGGAAAACTCCAACGGCAAGACCGGGGTCGTCTGGGTGC
Organism: Hyphomonas sp.; assembly: GCA_041741055.1. Taxonomy (GTDB): domain Bacteria; phylum Pseudomonadota; class Alphaproteobacteria; order Caulobacterales; family Hyphomonadaceae; genus Hyphomonas. The sequence continues at coordinate 3,981 of JBGSKU010000154.1, read as the reverse complement.
GGACGAAAGGCATCAACCAGCGCAGCGAAGAGGTGATGTCCTATGTGCGCTGGGTGATGGTGAACAAGCGCGATGCGGCCTCGCCCGCCCCGGAAGAGGTGGTGCCCGACCTGCCGCCCGCTGTCTCGGCCGCCGACCTTGCGGGCTATCCGGAAATGAAGAGTTGGCCCTTCGCGCAGGCCGGCAGCCGGCATGTGTATGAAGACTATGCCATCGGCGAGAAGATCAATCACGTAGACGGCATGACGGTCGAGGAGGCCGAGCACCAGATTGCGACGCGCCTCTACCAGAATACGGCAAAGGTGCATTTCGATGCGCATGGCCAGAAGGCAAGCCGGTTCGGCAAGCGGCTGATCTATGGCGGCGTGGTGATCTCGATTGCCCGGTCGCTGGCCTTCAACGGTCTGGAAAATGCCGGGCAGATCCTGGCGATCAATGCGGGCACGCACGTCTCGCCGCTGTTTGCGGGCGACACGGTCTATGCGTGGAGCGAAGTGCTCGGCAAGGCGGAACTGTCGGCAACGGCCGGTGCGCTGCGCCTGCGCCTGGTGGCGGTGAAGGACCAGGACCCCGGCGCCTTCACCTACCGCGACACGGCCGGCAAGTATGCCGAGGGCGTGCTGCTGGACTTCGACTACTGGGCCGCCATTCCGCGCGCCCGGTAAGGTTCATTCCTCCGGGGCCGGACGGTGTTCGGCCCACAGAAGCAGCGCATCGAGCGCGGGGCAGAGGCCTTCGCCCCATTCGGTGAGGCCGTACTCGACCTTCGGCGGCACCTGGTGGTGCACGATCCGGCGGACGATGCCGTCTGCCTCCAGCTTGCGTAGCTGCTGGATCAACATCTTCTGCGAAATTGCAGGGATCGCCCGTTCAAGGTCCGAGAAGCGCATCAGCGTGCCGCCGAACAGGTGGAAGAGGATGGTCATCTTCCAGCGCCCTTCCAGCATCTGCAACGCGCCCTCCACGCCATGCGCGGCAGTGTCGGGCGTGTAGTCCGGGCGCTTACCTTCAGGTGCGTACCCTACTTTTTTGTCCGTACTTGTCATTAGTTCTGTGTAGATCGATATCCGGTGTCTCGCAACACTTTCCGGGCCTCGGCCCCGGCAAAAAGGAGAACACCATGCAAATTGCCATGCCCACCCCGGTCGCCCTTTACTTCCAGTCCGAGGCGTTCGACGACGCAGGGCGCATCGCTGAATTCTTCACGCCCGATGCGGCGGTGATCGACGAGCGGCGTACGCATGAGGGACACGACGCCATTCGCGCCTGGAAGGCCGAATCCAAAGCCGCGACAAGATACACGGTCACGCCGGTCAGCGCGGAGCCGGACGGTGCGCGCGTCCTGGTGCTCGGGCGGGTGGAGGGTGATTTTCCCGGCAGCCCGGTGATGCTGCGCTACCAGTTCGACCTGCAAGGCGACCGGATCTCCAGGTTGGAGATCCGCGCATGAGCTTCGAGACCGGTCTGGCCGGAAAGCGCGCGCTTGTGACCGGCGGCACGAAGGGGGTGGGCCGAGCGGTGGTCGCGGCGTTCCACGCACTTGGATTGCAGGTTCTGACGACGGCGCGCCGCCCGGATGCGGGCTTGCCGGAGGGCGTTCATTTCGTGGCGGCAGATATCTCGACGCTCGAGGGCTGCAACGCGATTGCCAGGGCCGTCCGTGAGCGGATGGGCGGCGCCGATGTCATCGTGCACGTTGCGGGCGGTTCCAGCGCGCCGGCAGGCGGGTTCGCGGCGCTGGACGAGACGGTCTGGCAGGCGGAGCTGAACCTGAACCTGTTTCCGGCGGTCCGTCTGGACCGTGCCTTGCTGCCCGGAATGATCGAAGCGGGAAGCGGCGTGATCATCCATGTCACGTCAATCCAGCGCGTGTTGCCACTGCCCGAGGCGACGACCGCCTATGCGAGTGCCAAGGCGGCGCTGGCGACCTACAGCAAGAGCCTGTCGAAGGAAGTGGCGCCGCAGGGCATTCGCGTGGTGCGCGTCTCCCCGGGTTGGATCGCGACCGAAGCGTCGGTGGCGCTTGTCAAACGCTTGGCGGCCGAGAGCGGTACGGACGAAGCCGCCGCTGAGCAGACGCTGATGCAATCGATCGGCGGCATTCCTCTCGGGCGCCCGTCGCGGCCGGAGGAAGTGGCCGATCTGGTCACGTTCCTCGCGTCGTCGCGGGCCAGCGCAATCACCGGCGCGGAATTCGTGATCGATGGCGGCACTGTGCCCACGGTCTGACCGGGATTGTCGCGCGCCCCGCTGACGAACGCCGGGTGGCACCCTATATGGGGTCGATGGGCGGCTATCCACCTTATGCGGGGTTTACCGAATTCGCGATCGCGGTGGGGGTCATCCTCTCCGCGATCGTCAGCCTTGTGGGCACATCCGCGCGCAAGCGCTCGATCGCGCTGGGCGAGGCGAAACTGTCCGACCTGGCGGAAATGACCGGGATCCTGGACCCCAGACGGCTGATCGCCGTCTTCGGCCCGCCGGGCATGGGCCACACCTGGCCGAGCGTGACGCTGCTGGAGGTGCGCCGCGCGCGCACGCCGATGGGCTGGCTGCTGTCGAGCGATCTTGTGGATTACGCCTGTATTCTGGCGACGGTCGCGGCGCTGAATGTGCACCACAAGCTGATGCCGCTGGCGCTGATGGGCGCACTGGGGGTTCAGCTGGCCGGGTGGATCGTCTCGACACGCGTGCCGAAGTGAGCCGCGAGACCGCTTCCCGCCCGGCCGGAAACCCGATAGGACATCACCCCATGAAGCTCTGGAAGATGAACGGTGCCGGCAACGCGTTTGCCATCTTTGACGCGCGCTCGACGCCGTTTGCGCCGAGCGTGGAGCAGATACGCCAGATCGCGGCCGACCTGAAGGCCGATCAGGTGATCGCGCTGGAGCGGGACGCGACGAAAGACGTGTTCATGCGCATCTGGAATTCTGATGGCGGGCAGGTCTCGGCCTGCGGCAACGCCTCGCGCTGCGTCGGCCAGCTGATCCTCGACGAGACCGGCAAGGACCGGATCACGATCCAGACCGAGGCCGACATGCTGAAGGCTTTCCGCGCCGAGGGCGGCCTGATCACGGTGGACATGGGCTCGCCGCTGATGGGCTGGGCCGACATTCCGCTGTCGGAGAAAATGGATGTGCGCGGGGTCGACCTGAAGATCGGGCCGATCGACAAACCGATCCTGGCGCTGCCGGCGGTCGTTTCGATGGGTAATCCGCATGCGGTGTTTTTCGTCGAGGACGTGAACGCCTATGACATCCCGAAGATCGGGCCGCTGGTGGAATACCATCCGCTGTTTCCTCAGGGCACGAATGTCGGCTTTGCGCAGATCCTCGACAAGCAGACTATCCGCCTGCGTGTCTGGGAGCGCGGAGCAGGCCTGACCAAGGCTTGCGGCACGGGTGCCTGCGCGGCGCTGGTCTGCGCGGCGCGTGCCAAACTCACGGGGCGCAAGGCGCGCGTCATCGTGGATGGCGGAGACCTCCACATAGAATGGCGCGAGAGCGACGACCATGTCTACATGACCGGGCCGGTCGAGCTGGAGTTCGAGACGGACGTCTAGGAATTCGCGCTTGCAGGGCAGGCCGGGCTCGGCCAGTCTTCGATGCGGATCCTGGAGACACGCATGCGACCCATCCTGCTGATTGCCCCACTTTTCCTGGTGGCCGCGCCGGCATTGTCCGAACCCCTGCAGGTGTCCAAAGGCATGTGGACGGCGACAACCGATATCTACTTCAACGTGATCAATGGCGGGCAGCTGACCGAGGTCCCGCCGGAACACGAGCGGATTGATGAATGCTGGTCGAAGGATGAGGAAGTCACGCTGGACGAGAGCCTCGTCGACTATTTCGAGGGCTGCAAGGTCATCGATACGTTCACCACGTCCTACTCCATCGATTTCGACCTCTCCTGCGATTTCTCGGGCCTGCAGATGACCGGCCTGGCGTCCTTCGCCGTCAGCAAGGGCGGGGACAGCTTTGT
>JBGSKU010000153.1:0-2584 GCA_041741055.1 Hyphomonas sp. | reverse complement strand
CATCCAGGTCGGCGTCCAGCCATCGAAGCCGCCGCCAACCATGATCTGCGCACCTTCGTGCAGGCGGCGCGGCACGGCCAGGATCAGCGCCATGGCGACATCTGCCGTGTCGTCGGTCAGCACGCCGGGCGTATTGGTCACCGTGATGCCGCGCTGGATGGCGCTGGCCACGTCAATATTGTCCACCCCTGCCCCGAACTGGGCGATCAGGCGCAGTTGCTGGCCGGCGCGCGCCATCAGGCGGCCGTCGATCCGGTCCGTCACGGTGGGCACCAGCACATCGGCCGTCTGCATTGCCTCGGCGAGCTGTTCCTGGGTGAGGGGAATGTCCGTTTCATTCAGGCGCGCGTCGAACAGCTCTTTCATCCGCAATTCCACCGGCGCGGGCAGCTTGCGGGTGACGACGACTTTCAACTTCGAGGCTGGCATGGGACTCCCACAGATGTGCTTATTGTCATTGCCGCTTACCAGAGCATGGCTGCCACGCCAATGACCCGTCGTTTTACCTGGGATTCATGTGCACCTGAGAGAATGACTCTCTCCCGGAAATTGCGGAAGGTTGCACATGAAACGGGCAGTTCTTGCACTCGCCCTCGCGTTCGCTTCGACCGGTCTGCCTTCGGCTTCGGCAGGAAGCCTTGAGGAGGTCCAGATCAGCCGGTTCTCCGGCAAGGAAGTGCCGCGCTTCGAATCGCTGCGCCATGAGAAGGTGAACGGCCGGATCGGGCCGGGCCGCGACTATGCCGTGCGCTGGGAATACGTGCGCCGCGGCCTGCCGGTGCTGATTCTCAAGGAAAGCGGCGACTGGCGCTATGTGCGTGACCATGCGGGCGATGAAGTGTGGATCGAGAAAACCCAGCTCTCTGACGCGCGAAAGGCACTGACGCGGGACGCCTTTGCGCTCAAGGCGGGCCGCGCCGCAGATAGCCGCGAGATCGCGATGATCGGCAAGGACGTGCTGGTGACCCTTGGCGAATGCGAACGCGATGCGTGCCAGGTGACCGCCGGGCGGTATCAGGGATGGGCGCCGCGCGACCTGCTGTGGGGCGCAACCGCGACAAAAGGTTGACATTGTCGCCGCCAGACGGTGGGAAAGCCGCTTGATTCAGCGCCTTTTGACAGGATAGCCCGCATGTCCGGACCGCACGATTTCCACACGCCCAAGTCTTCCTACACCAAGGAAGACCTGCTCGAATCCGGCAAGGGCGGCTATTTCGGCCCCGGCAATGCGCAATTGCCCGAACCGCCGATGCTGATGATGGACCGGATCACCGAGATCAGCCTCGATGGCGGCCCGTTCGGCAAGGGTCACGTGGTCGGCGAACTCGACATCAATCCCGACCTCTGGTTCTTCGCGTGCCACTTCCCCGGCGACCCCGTCATGCCGGGCTGCCTGGGCCTCGACGCGATGTGGCAGGCCGTCGGCTACTGGCTTGGCTGGTCCGGCAGCCCCGGCAAGGGCCGCGCCCTCGGCGTCGGCGAAGTGAAATTCACGGGCGAGATCACGCCGGACAAGAAGCTCGTGCGCTACGAAATCGACATCAAACGCGTGCGCCGCGGCAAGCTGAATCTCGGGATTGCGGATGGCCGGGTGTATGTTGACGGGCAGCACGTCTACACGGCGCTGGACATGAAAGTCGGCCTCAAGAACCTCGCCGAAGAGGGCTGAACACCCGTCCACAAACTGTCCACAAGACGGCGTGTGGAGTGGCCCGTCCAGACAGGGCATACTCGCCTGTGACGCGAGCGGCCTGCGGCGCTCAGAAGCCGCCGGTGGCGGCCCAGCACGGCTCGAGGAAGATGCCCACGATGACGAAAATGGCGATGGCGATGCGCATGGTGTCTCCCGGCAGGTCAGCGGGGCTTCGCACCCCTGTCTGGCGGGGGCCGTTTGCAGGAAGCGTGCCGCCAACTTGACGTCTCCGCCGGGCCCGCCTAGCCCTCGCGAAAGACGGTAAACTCAATCAAGGGAGGCCCCGATGGCCGATGACTGGAACATGCCCAAGGGCGACCTGATGAAGGGTAAGCGCGGCGTCGTGATGGGCGTGGCGAACCAGAACTCGATCGCCTGGGGCATTTCGAGCCAGCTGGCTGCGCAGGGCGCCGAGATCGCCTTCACCTATCAGGGCGAAAGCCTGGAGCGCCGGGTGCGTCCGTTGGTCGAGTCGATCGGCATGGACACGATGATCCCTGCCGACGTGACCGATGATGCGAGCATGGACGCCGCCTTTGCCGCCATCAAGGCGAAGTGGGGGAAAATCGATTTCCTCGTTCACTCGATTGCCTTTGCCGGCAAGGACGAGCTGCAGGGCTCGATGGTCGCCAACACCACCCGCGAGGGCTTCCGCCGCGCGATGGATATCTCCGTGTACAGCTTTATCGACTGCGCGCGCCGCGCCTCCGAACTGATGCCGGATGGCGGCTCGATCATCTGCATGACGTATCTGGGCGCCGAGCGCACCGTACCCTCCTACAACGTGATGGGCGTGGCGAAGGCGGCGCTGGAAGCTTCCACCCGCTACGCGGCGCGCGACCTCGGCCCGCAGGGCATCCGCGTCAACGCGATCAGCGCGGGCGCGATGCG
>JBGSKU010000152.1:0-5645 GCA_041741055.1 Hyphomonas sp. | reverse complement strand
GCCGCCGCCTCGACGCCGAAGTGCCGAAAGGCGCGCAGATCGTCGCCCGCAAGGGTCGCAAGAAGGCGGCGCAGCTCTATCCGCCGCAGGTTCGCTCCAAGACCCATCTGCATGCGCTGGCGATCGTCAACACGGACGGCCATCAGATGGACCTCTTCGTCCAGGCGCCCTGGTCGAACGATCCCTGCCGCGTCACGCTGCTCGGCATCCAGGACATCTATTCAGGCAAGATCCTTTCGTGGCGGCTTTGCGAGGCCGAGACGTGGGAAGTGGTGCGCGCCTGCATCGGCGACATGATCGAAGAGTTCGGGATTCCCGATCACATCTACATGGACAACGGCCGGGCCTTCGCCTCGAAGAAGATCTCCGGCGGTGCCAAGCGCCGCAACCGTTTCAAGATCGACGAGGACGAAGTTGCCGGCCTGCTGATGACGCTGGGCATCGAGCCGCATTTCACCAAGCCCTATTCGGGCCAGTCAAAACCGATCGAACGCGCCTGGCGGGATCTGGCCGAGGAGATCTCGAAGCATCCGGCAATGTCGGGCGCCTATACCGGCAACAAGCCGGACGCCAAGCCGGAAAACTACCGCAAGCGCGCGGTGCCTCTCGACGATCTGCAACATCTTGCGGCCGACCGGATTGCCGAGCACAACGCCCGCGTCGGTCGGCGTTCGGAAACCGCCAAGGGCCGGAGCTTCGACCAGACGTTCGAAGAGAGCATGCGCCTGCCGACGACGATCGTGCGGCAGGCTACGAAGTCGCAGCGCTCGCTCTGGCTGCTCTCGGCCGAAGCCGTCATGGCGCGCAAGCCTTCGGGCCAGATCCACTATCTCGGCAACATCTACTGGCACGCCGCGCTCAACGAGTGGGTCGGCAAGAAGCTGACAATCCGGTTCGAGCCGACGAAGCTGCACGATCCGGTGAAGGTCTACGACCCCAAGGGCCGGTTCATCTGCGATGCGGAGTGCCAGCAGAAAACGGGATTCGACGCCACCCACAAGGCCCGCGACCACGAAAAGTCCCGTCGCGCGCTGGTCAAGCACAATGTCGCGATCGCCGACCTGCACCGCAAACATTCCGCCGCCGAACTCGGCGAGATCTACGCCGCGACCGAGCGCCAGAAGCCGGCGCCGGTACGGCCGGCAATCACCCGCATCGCCACCGGCAATCTCGCCCATGCCGAGCTGGTTGACGAACTTTCGAGCGACGATTTCGAAGCAAGTTTCGCGCGAGGCCTCGCCATGATGTCCGGTGACGGCGGCGCGATCATCCCATTCCCGCAAGGGAATAAACCGGCCCGAAGAGCCGGAAGAAGCAGAGCCCAGGAGTAGTGCGTCGGGCCTGCCGCAGAGCCGGAATGTAGTGCGTACGGTTCCAAAAAAAATGGGCGGGGACAAAGGCCCCGCCCGACAATCAGGCCCCCGCAAAGGGGCACTTACAAGGAACCAGTGTAATGAATAAATCGATCAGCACAAGCCCCGCGCCGAACCCGTCCTGGGAACTGCCGGAGCCGAACCAGGAGTTCCTGGCGAAGCATCCCGGCGAAGCCCTCGCCGACTGGCGCCGGCTGCGGGAAAATGTCGCCGCCGCCGCAATCTACAACGGCTGGACGAAGGCCGAGGTCGGCCGGCGTATAGGCATGGCCGAGAGCACCTTCAGCCAATGGCTTTCGGGCAAGTTTCCGGGCACCCTGACCAACCAGAACGCCCCGGTTTCAAACTGGCTGGACGCGCTCGAGGAGACCGCGAGCCTCGCCGCCACGCTTCCGACCTCGCCCGGCTTCATCAAGACCACCGTCGCCCAGGACGTGACCAGCACGTTGCACATGGCGCAGGTGACGGCCGGTCTGGTGATGATCACGCTCGATGCCGGGCGCGGCAAGACGTTTTCCTGCCGCCACTACCAGTCGACCCGGCCGCACGTCTACATGGCGACGATCAGCCCGAAGACAAAGACGGTGCACGGCATGCTCAACGAGCTGGCGGCCGAGCTTGAGATTCGCGTCTTCAATCCGGCCGACCTCGTGCGCGCCATCGGCCGCAAGCTGATGCGCGTCGGCGACGGCACGCTGCTCATCATCGACGAGGCGCAGAACCTGTCGGCCGAGGCGATCAACCAGATCCGGCACTTTCCGGACAACTACGGCTGCGGCGTTGCCCTGGTCGGCAACCAGGAGATTGCCAAGCGTTTCGGGCGCGAGGTCAAGATCACGTCGAGCAAGGCACAGGTGACCAGCCGCTTTGACAAGCACCTGAAAACCGACCGCGACCTTCCCGGCGATATCGCCCTGTTCATCGCCGCCTGGGGTATCTCAGATCCCGGCTGCGCGAAATTCCTCACCGGCATCGCCATGAAGGGGGGAGCGCTGCGCCAGATCGACCGCACGCTGAAGCTCGCCCATATGAGTGCAGCCGGCATGGGCGAGGAGCTGCAGCTCCGCCACATCAAGGCCGCCTGGAAGAACCGCGACGTGGAGGACATGGGATGAATACAGCCCCTTCCACACTCGTCAGCGTCGCGATTGCGCAGTTGCTCGACCTTATGGAGCCCTATCGCGGCGAAGGTGACGTCGTCATCGAGGGCGCGTCCTGGGATGCGATCCTCAACGGCCTCAAGGGTATCGAGCGCATGTCGGTATCCGTCGAGCGCGAGCTCGGCGCGTTTCGGACGCTCGAAGCGGGGCGCTTCGCCACCAACATGCTCGAACAGGTCGCCACCGATGAGGTGGGCCGCCTTGTGCTCGATCCCGAAGGCAAGGTGGTTCGGCCCGAATTCGGGAGGCGGTCATGACCACCACTGCCTCAGCTTACATCAAATTGATCCAGCAGTTGGTCGAGCGCCCGCTGGAGAACGGAAGCGGCCTGTCACACGACGGCGTCGTCAAGCTCCAACGGGCACTCTCCACTGCGCGGGAACTCGCCAGCAACACGGAAGAAGAACTGGCGCTGGCGGAGCGATTGCTCCAGGCCCGTCGCAACCCGGCCGGTAAGGGCGAACTCGGCAAGGTGGTCCGCCTGCCCTGCCGCTCCCGTCCCCGGCTCATCGATGGAGATGGAGGGAACGCCGCATGAGGACGGTCTCGATCCAGATCCCTATCTCCGCACTCGCTGAGGCAGTCGCCCACGAGATCGCCTTCACCAAGGGGCGGAACAACCGGGCGGTACTGCTGGCCGCCCGGATCGGCATGCCGGGGGTCAGTGAGGCGATCGAGGCGTTGATCGCCGCGACCGAGAAGCTCGACAACGCCCAGCACACGCGCGGCGAGGCAGCCGCCATGAACGAACTCTTCAAGGCGGCCAAGCAACTGCGGATGGCCGTCCGCTACGCCAACACGGTGAAAAAGGAACCCAAGACATGACCGATGCAGCATTCGCGGCCGAGGCCGTCATCCTCGAAGAGAAGCGCGCCGAGGGCGTGACCGTCATCAATGGCCGGGAGTTCATGGAGGATGCCCAGGGCCGCCTCGTGCCGGTCGAGAACATCAAGGCGGCAGACCTTCTGCAGGACCAGACCGTCCGCACCGTCATGGGCTTTGCGGTCGCGCTCAATGCGCAGCTGGGCCGGTTCCGCTCCAACACCATGGCCGACCTGGGCTCACTCGACGCGCTGCTGGCCGAGCAATATGGCGCGAAGATCGGCGGAGCGAAGGGCAACAGGACCTACCAGACGATCGACGGGCTGATGAAGGTGCAGGTGCAGGTCTCCGACCTCATTACCTTCGGCCCCGAGCTGCAGGCGGCGAAATCGCTGATCGACGAATGCCTGACCGAATGGTCGGCGGGCAGCCGGCCGGAGATCCAGGCGGTCGTCATCCGCGCCTTCAATACCGACAAGGAGGGCAAGATCGACAAGTCGGCGCTGTTCATGCTGCTCAACCTGAAGATCGAGGACGGGCGCTGGCAGCGGGCCATGGATGCGATCCGGGATTCGATCCGGATCACGGGCAGCAAGGAATATGTCCGGTTCTACCAGCGCGCCACCCGCCTGGACGACTGGTCTGCAGTGACCATCGATCTGGCCAAGGCAGGTGCGTGATGGGGACCCGGATTTCAACTGTCTACAGTGATCATGGACAATTTGAAGGCGAGCTGAAGTGGCTCACTGAAAAGCACAGTGAGCTTGGCGAGAGACAGACCCACGTCGAGATCATCGACCCGGTGTCCCTCAATTCCATCGCCATTATCAGGATCGACTTCGTGACCGGAATTTTTCCAAAGGATGAAGGATGACCAAGAAGCGCAAAGTCACCGTTAGCGTCCGGGTCTCCCGGGACGGTTCCATAACCTACAAATCAACGGGCGGTTTCGATCTCCGGAAACTGTTTCCGAAGGACTTCGGCGGCGAGGCAGTTGCCGCCGTCGATGATCGCACCAACTCGACTGACGTCGCAGAACAGGCAGGTTCGTGATGGGCAGCACCCTCGAACAACTGACCGCCAGCATCGAGACCCGGATAGATTTTCTCGACAAGAGCTTCGCCGGCCGGACCGATCCCGGCGCGTGGCGCGAGGCAGGACAAGCCTATCGCGACATGATGGCGGACCTCATTGCCAGCGAAGGCGCGAAGTACCGGACCACAAACGGCACCTATGAGCTGACGCTGGCGAGCATCCGCACGAGCTGCACGGCCGGCGATCACGGGCTCATCAAGGCTTGGCTGCGCAAGGCCAAGGCGAAGTGCGAAGCGCGGAGGGTCTCGCCATGACGCCGAACCCCTATGTGCTGCTCGGCCTGATCCCTTGCGTCTCCTGCGTTTTCCTCGCCGGTTATATGGCCGCGCTGGGAACCGCCGGCTGGGGATGGTTCCTTTTCGCCGCCATCATCCTCGGCAAGTTCGCACTCGTCCAGGACGGGAAAGGTGATCAGGAATGAAGCTGCTCGCGGCCCGTGCCACCATCATGGCCAATCTCAGTCACTGCCCCGTCTGTGGGGCGGGAACCCGTGAGGCCGAGAAGTCCGACAATCTCGAAACCATCGTGTTCGATTGTGAAGCGGCCTTCTACCTCCAGCCGGGCGGCATCATTGCCGCCTCGCGCATCTGCGCCGGGCCCACGCAGGTCGCGGTGCGTCATCTCGAAGCGCAGGCCGTGGCGATCGCGGCCGAGGAGGCAGCGTGAACCTCGCTATTCAGATCTGCCGCGAGTGCGGCATCACCCATATCGAACCCGGCACAGAGATCGACGGGATGCCTTTGTGCTGGGCCGAGGACGATCTCTGCTCGCGTTGCCAGGACTGGCTCCAGGAGCAGATCGAGATGGACGCCAAGCGCTACCGGCATCTGCGCAATCGACAGACGCGCTATGCCGATATAGCGGTCGGCGGTGTGTTTGCCGGGCGGATACCGGACAAGGTCATCCTCGCCGGCGAAGATCTCGATCGCGCCATCGATGGCGAGATGGGAGCCGACGTCCCGCCGGTGGCGCCACTGGAGCGCCGGCTGGCGGAATGCCTCGCCGACGTCATCGACACACCGCTTCTGACCGGCTGGGACGAGGTCGGCGGGTTTTCATCGCCGTTGGATATCCGCCTGGGCTTTTTCAAGCCTGAACTTTCGGAGCGCGCGGCAGAGCTGCTTGAGGAGGCCGGACTGTGACCCTTGCCCAGCTCCGGGCCATGTCGCCCGAGGAACTCATGCAGAAGGCGCGG
>JBGSKU010000151.1:0-3645 GCA_041741055.1 Hyphomonas sp. | reverse complement strand
CGCCGAGCGGGCGCTGCCGCGGGCGCGCTGGTCGAGGTAGCGGCCGATCAGGAGGAAGAACAGCAGCGTGATGGCGCTGTCGAAATAGGCGTGCGGACCACCGCGGATCGTCTCGACCAGGCTCATGCCGGGTGCCAGGATCACCGCGAGCGAGATCGGCACGTCCATGTTGGTGTGGCCGGCGCGTAGCGCGGTCAGGGCGGACCGGAAGAACGGCCGGCCGGCATACGCGATGGCGGGAAGGGCGATCAGCGCCTGGAACCAGTGCAGGAAGGTCCGGGTGGCGTCGCCCATCCCCGAGAAGTGGCCGGCCCAGACCGAGACCGCGAGGAGCATCACGTTGCTGGCGGCGAAGCCGGCCACCGCCACGCAGCGCAGGAGCTCGCGCTCCGAGCGGTCGCGCCGTTCGGCCTGCGTCATGCGGCGCGCCGGGGCGCCAAGCTGCGTGTTGCTTTCCTTCATGTCGCACCCCTAACATAATTGTTGGCCGTATATCAACTAAGTGATACGAACATTGCCAACCACAAGACCCGACCTCTGGAGGAGCCCCATGGCCATACCCGCTGAAATCGCAAATGATGTCGTTGACCCCAAGGCCTATGCGGACTGGAGCCGGTCGCACAAGGCGTTTGCCTGGCTGCGCGAGAATGCGCCTCTGGATGTGGCCGAGGTCGAAGGCTTCGACCCGTTCTGGGTGGTCAGCCGCCATGCGGACATCCTGAACATCGAGCGCCAGAACGACCTTTTCCACAATGAGGACCGCTCCGCGACGCTGACCACGATCGAGGCCGACAAGCGGGTGCGCGAGATGATGGGCGGCTCGCCGAATATCCTCCGCTCGCTGGTGCAGATGGATAACCCGGACCACATGCAGTACCGCCGGCTGACCCAGTCCTGGTTCATGCCGCAGAACCTGCGCAAGCTGGAAGACCGCATCCGCGAAATCGCGCGTGGCTTCATCGACCAGATGGCCGCGAAGGGCGAAGAATGCGACTTCGCCCGGGATGTCGCCTTCCTCTATCCGCTGCACGTGATCATGGAAGTGCTCGGGGTGCCGGCGATCGATGAACCGCGCATGCTGAAGCTGACCCAGGAACTGTTCGGCACGCAGGACCCGGACGTGAACCGCAGCGGCAAGGACATGCAGGATGCGGGCGAAGCGCTGAACATGCTGAACGCCACGATCTTCGACTTCATGACCTATTTCAACGCGATGACCGAAGACCGCCGCAAGAACCCGCGCGACGATCTTGCGAGCGTGATCGCCAATGGCGCCGTACACGGACAACCGCTCGGTCACCTGGAGGCGATGAGCTATTACATCATTGCGGCCACGGCCGGCCATGACACGACCTCCAACACCACGGCTGGCACGCTGTGGGCGATTGCGGAAAATCAGGGCGAGTTCCGGAAGGTGAAGAATGACCTCTCGCTGATTCCGTCGATGGTCGAGGAATCGATCCGCTGGGAAACGCCGGTGAAACACTTCATGCGCACGGCGACCGCAGATACGGAAGTGGCGGGCAAGACGATAAGGAAAGGCGACTGGCTGTTCCTGTCCTATCCTTCGGGCAACCGCGACGAGGCGGTGTTCGACGATCCGTACACGTTCAAGGCCGACCGCACACCGAACAAGCACGTGGCGTTCGGCTATGGCGCGCATGTCTGCCTCGGCCAGCACCTCGGCCGGATGGAAATGCGTATCCTGTGGGAGGAGTTGCTGCCGCGCCTCCAGTCGGTTGAACTGGCCGGCACCCCAACCCGCACCCAGGCCAACTTCGTGTGCGGCCCGAAAGCCGTGCCGATCCGCTTCAAAATGAACTGACGCTGCACGTGTGGCCGGACGCAGCTTTGAGGCTGGCCGGCGGGGCGTTTTGGGGGTTGGTGGTGGGAGCATCTTCTCCGCAGACCCCAGCGAAGGCTGGGGTCCAGTTTCCCTCTTGGGCAGGGTCCCTGCCTGTGCAGGGACCTGCGGAGAGGGTGGGATTGGAGGCTAGGACGTGTTGGGGATGGGGGTGAGGGCCCCCTCCGTCACCTTCGGCGACACCTCCCTCGTGAAACGGGGGAGGATGAGGGCGTGCCAGATTGAGGGTTCGCCTGAAGTGAGGTTGGCCGGGAGATCTGATTCCCAGCTCGGATCGCTCAGTTCACGGAAGGTGCGGGGGATTGGCTTGTAGAGGTCCGCAGCTTCGGCCTGCGCGGCGAAGCGGATGGTGATGAAGCCCCACCAGCTGGTCTGGAAGCAGACACCGGTGATGTTCTGGTCCCGCATCCAGAAGATCATCGCATTCAGCTGCCACCAGAGGATCGGCCAGAGCAGCCTCGGCACATGCTCGAACAGGCCGGCATAGTGCGGGTGGGCTTTGAGGGCGCGCAGCGGGATCATGCGGGCATTATACCTCCGCCTGCGGAGGGGGTGCGTTCGCGCGCGCCAACTATTTTACAAGCGCTTGAATAGGCGCTGCATTTTATTTTCCAGACCCCCGGATTTTGTGGCGTAAGGCCCTGCTCCGCATGCCTCGCGGGATCCCGGCTTTCGCCGGGATGACGAGGGGGGAGAGGTTGGGGTGTGGGGTCAGGTCAGGCCGGCGGCGGCGAGCGCCTCCGCCTGGCGGGCGGCGACGGTTTCGATCGAGAAGCCTTCGAGGCTTTCCTCGAAGAGTTGGTGGAAGTTCAGCTCTGCGCCGAGGCGGAGATAGGCGGCGCCGAGGCCGATGGCGGCGCGGTCCATGAAGACGAACTCGCGCGGGATCTTCACGGGACCCTTCTCTTTCAGGAGCTGGCGGACGCGGAAGGCTTCCTTGCGGCCATATTCGCCGGCGGTCACGCCGTCGGCAACGGTGCGCACGCGGTCGTCGATGATCGGGCCGTAGATGAAGCGCGCCCAGACGTTCAGCACCTCGACAAGGTCGCGCGAGAGGTTTTCGAAGCCCCAGGTTTCGTAGGCGGCGTAGGCGGCATCGAAATCGTTTGACCGCATCGCACGGTAGAGATCGACCACGCCGCCGACGAACTTCGCCGGGAAGATGCGCACGCAGCCGAAGTCCAGAAGGTTGATGCCGGTGCCGCCGCCGGTGACCTGGTAATTGCCGAGATGGGGATCGCCATGGATGACGGCGTAGGAATTCATCGGCCCCCACCAGGTCCAGAACAGCATCTCGGCGATCCGGTTGCGGGTTTCCCGCGGGGCGTCCTCGAAGGCGCTGAGCTTGTCGCCGGAAAGCCAGGTCATGGTGAGCAGGCGCTCAGCGGAAAGGTCCGGGACCAACTCGGGACAGGTCACGAAGGACTTGTCGGCGAGCATCGCGCCGTAGAGCGCCATGTGTTTGGCCTCGCGCCCATAGTCGAGCTCTTCGCGGAGCCGATCGGTGATTTCCTCGACCATGGCATCAGGATCGATGGAGCCGTCCATCCGCTTGAACAGGCCGAGCAGGGTGCGCAGCTGGCCGATATCGGATTCCACGGCGCTGGCCATGTCCGGATATTGCAGCTTGCAGGCGACCTCGCGTCCGTCATGCAGCGTGGCGCGGTGGACCTGGCCGAGGGAAGCCGCATGCGCCGCCTCATGGGTGAAGGCGGCGAACTTCGCCTCCCAGCCGGGGCCGAGCTCTGCGCGCATGCGGCGTTTGACGAAGGGCCAGCCCA
>JBGSKU010000150.1:0-1739 GCA_041741055.1 Hyphomonas sp. | reverse complement strand
GGCGTCGCTGGCGTCGCGCGCGGCGGAACGGGTGTCGGTCGCACTTTGGCTTTCCTTCGCGAAACTGGTCCTCCACCCGGCGGCCGTGGCTTTTGCCGCAGTCGTTCTCATTCCGGTGGAGCGGCAGGCGGCCGGAGTGATGATCGCGGCCGCGTCACTGCCCGTCGCGGGCACTGTCTACAAGCTCGCCCGCCACTACGGTGTTGCGCCGCAGCGGGTATCGGCATCAATTCTCATCTCAACCGCGTTCAGCATCCTGACGGTGACGCTGGTCATCGGCTGGATCACCTGAGGTCAGGGGGACCCATGCAAACCATCTCGGAAAACAAGTGCTTTGGCGGCATTCAGGGCGTCTATTCCCACGCTTCGGATGCCTGTGCATGCGACATGACCTTTGGCCTGTTTCTGCCGGAAGAGGCCGCCGAGGGGCCGGTGCCGGTGCTTTGGTACCTGTCAGGCCTGACCTGCACGCATGAAAATGCGATGGTGAAGGCCGGCGCGCAGCAATGGGCGGCGGAATATGGCGTGGCGCTGGTCTTTCCGGATACCTCGCCCCGTGGTGAGGGTGTGGCGAATGACCCTGCCTATGACCTTGGTCAGGGCGCGGGCTTCTACGTCAATGCCACGGAAGAGCCTTGGGAATCACACTACAAGATGTGGGACTACGTGACCGAGGAGCTGCCCAATATCGTCACCGCCAATTTCGCAATCGACGAGGAGCGGCAGGCGGTCACTGGCCATTCGATGGGCGGACATGGCGCCTTGACCATGGCGATGCGGTTGCCTGGGCGGTTCCGGTCGGTGTCGGCCTTTGCGCCCATCGCGCACCCCACCCAGTCCGACTGGGGGCGCAAGCAGCTCTCGGCCTATCTCGGCGCGGACGAAGGCGCCTGGGCGCAGCATGACTCGACGCTATTGATGCGCCGCTTCGGGTTTGACGGGCCGGTGTTGATCGACCAGGGATCGAAGGACCAGTTTATTGAGCTCTTGAAGCCCGAAGCGTTGGCCCATGCCATGGCCGAACGCCGCCAGAACGGCACGTTCCGGATTCAGCCAGGCTACGACCACAGCTACTTCTTCGTCTCGACCTTCATGCCCGATCATCTCCGCTTCCACGCGCTTTCGCTTTTCGCATGAGCCTTTATGTCGATGCCGATGCCTGCCCGGTCAAGGACGAATGTGTCCGCGCCGCCGAACGATTGAGGGTGCGCGTCTACCTTGTGTGCAATGGCGGCCTGCGCCCGTCGCCGCATCCCCTGGTTGAAACGGTGTTCGTCCCTGATGGCCCTGATGTGGCGGACAAGTGGATCGCTGAGCGCGTCGGGCCGGGTGATGTCGTCGTGACCGGCGACATTCCCCTCGCCGCGAGATGCGTCGGCGCCGGCGCGCGGGTCCTCAAGCATGATGGGGAAGCTTTGACCGAGGCGAACATCGGCAATGTCCTTGCGATGCGCGATCTGATGGCAGACCTACGCTCTGCCGATCCCTTCCGGCAGGGTGGCGGCAAGACATTCTCCAAGGCCGACCGGGGCCGGTTTTCGGCCGCCCTCGACCGCGTCTTGCGCGCGACGGCGGCGGGCGGCTAGGCTCCGCGCAGATTGGCGAGGGTGCACATGGCTATCGAGGCGGTTGTCTTTGACATCGGGCGGGTCCTGGTCGGCTGGAATCCCGAGGGCTTCTACGACGCGCGCATGGGGCGCGAGCGGCGCGAAAGGTTCTTTGCGGAAACGGGCGTCGCC
>JBGSKU010000149.1:0-4706 GCA_041741055.1 Hyphomonas sp. | reverse complement strand
CGACGAGGGCGGCGGCCTCGTCTTCGGTCAGGTGCAGCCAGCTGGTCTCGAGGCCATCGACGCGGGCGCCCGCTGAAACGGCCACAGCTTCGCGCTGCGTCCTGGCGGTCTTGACGCCGGGCTGCGTGGCCTCTTCGAGGCTGCGGGCAATGGGATAAGCGAGACTCATGTCAGCGGCGAGGTAAGCCCGTCATCGGCCGGCGTCCAGCCCGTATCGGCAACGCCGGTCAGTCTGGCTGCGGCAAGGCGCGCAAAACGCAACGTCACCGCCTTGCGGCGGGCCGGCACGAGCTTCGCTTCCGGCGCGTCCCGGATCACCGCGCCGTAGAAAGCGTCCGCAACGATCAGGCCGGCCTCGGGCGGGATCAGCTCCTGCGGAAAGTCATCCCCGACCGCGAAGGTGAGCCTGTCGCAGAAATCCATGTATTCGCGCCATTTATGGTCCGACTTGAAGTCCGCGATGCTGGACTTGATCTCGATCATCCAGATGTCGCCGGCTGGCCCGATGGCCGCAATGTCGGCCCGCCGGTTGTTGGCCAGCGTCATTTCCGTGAGCCCGTAATAGCCGAGATGCCCGAGCAGGCGCAGCGTGCCCCGGCAGATTTCGGCGGAGCGGCGGGGGAGGAGGTCTTCGGGGGCGGGGCTCATGGGGTCCGTCCGGTCGTTCTGGTTGTGTTCCGGAGCGCGAGTTAGGCCTTTGGGCGCAGCGGCGTCAAGGCGGGCGGCGAGCTAGTCCGTCTGCCACGCGAATCAAGCCCGGACTGATCCAGTTCTTCCGCCGCTGCGTAGACAGGCCAGAGATCAAACCGGGTCGTTTCGCCGGGAGGACACCGAATGGCCAGCGCATACGAGTCCCACACGCCTGCAGATCGCCAATACCTGCGCACCGCGATGAAAGTTGCGCTGCTTGAACCCGCGCATGAGGCAGACCTTGCCCGGCGCTGGCGCGAGCAGGACGACGAGGCGGCCCTGCATGAGCTGACGACGGCCTATATGCGCCTGGTGATCGCGATGGCGTCCAAATTCCGGCACTACGGCCTGCCGATGGCTGACCTGGTGTCGGAAGGGAATGTCGGCCTTATGCAAGCTGCCGCCCGGTTCGAGCCGGAACGCGAGGTGCGCTTCTCCACTTATGCCAGCTGGTGGATCCGGTCCGCGATCCAGGACTATGTGCTGCGCAACTGGTCGATCGTCCGGACCGGGACGACGTCGGCGCAGAAATCCCTGTTCTTCAACCTGCGCCGTCTGCGTGCGCGCATTGCCGACACGGGCGACGGCATCATGACGCCCGAGAACCGGGAATGGGTGGCGACCCATCTGGGCGTGCCGGTGCGCGACGTCGAGACGATGGCCTCGCGCCTGTCCGGCGCGGACCGGTCTCTGAATGCGCCAATGTCAGCGGATGGAGATGCCGAGTGGCAGGACCTGATCGCCGATGAATCCGCGATCCCCGAACAATCGGTCATGGCGCGGCACGATGCTGAGAAGCGCCGTGTGTGGATTGCCGAAGCGATGAAATCCCTCAACCCGCGCGAGATCGACATCGTCACGCGGCGGCGCCTTTCGGACGAGCCGATGACGCTGGAAGCGCTTGGCGCAGACCTCGGGGTCTCCAAGGAACGCGTGCGCCAGATCGAGCATCAGGCGCTGAGCAAGCTGCGCAAGGCGCTGGAACGCATCGTCGGCGATCCGGAATCCTCCGGCCTCATTCCGGAAACCTGATCAGGGAAGATTGATCGACCCGATGATGCCATCGACCTCGGCCGCCGAGGTCTCGTAATAGTGCATCTTGGGTGCGAGAAACACGACGAGTTTCAGCTCGTCCTTGGACGGAACGAAGGCCGCATCGCCGCGCACATCCAGGCCGTTCTCCCACTTGCCGTTCAGCCCGAACCGGACGCCGGACTGACCATCGATCGTCTCCGGGCGGATTTCGCTTGCCTCCATTTCGGAATAGCCGATGCGCTTCAGGCTGGCGACGACGAAGTCCACCGTTTCGATTTCCGAGGCATCCGCGCGGTGGCGGGGCACGTCGGCGTTCTTGGCCGCCCGGATCCAGGGCTCGCCGACTTTCACCTTGGCAAGGTGGAGCCGGTTGAGCAGCATGCCATCCTTGGTGAGCATGTCGCCTTGGGTCGCCGGGTTGATCTCGGCCGGCCATTGCGACCAGGACTCCTTGATGGTGACTTCGAAGCCCGCCGACGAGGCGACAGGGCCCGGCGCGACGGCCTTGGGCGTGACGGCGCACGCCGCCATCAGGACAAGAGCGGACAGGACAAGACCGGAGCGGATCATGGTGACGTTTCCTCAAGTTCATGGATCTGGGATTCGACGAGCGCGCGGTCCCGCGCGCCCGGGTCTGCAAGAAGGTAATCGCGCAGGCTGGCGGCGGCTTGTTCCCGCTCACCGCGCGCGCGGTAGATTGTGCCAAGTTCGCGCAGGGCGGCGGCTGGCACGTCCGGATAGTTGGCCGCGGCGATGAGGGCCTCTTCGGACTTGGCGCGGTCGCCCTCTTGACTGCGCATCATGTAGATGCGCGCCTTGATATAGTTCAGCGTTCCGAGATCTTCGGCCTGGTTCATCAGCCGCTCGGTCAGCGCCAGGCTGGAGCCATGATCGCCATCCGCGACGACATCCATCATCCAGTCCTGGATGTGAGGACGGACCATGGCCCGGTAACGCGCCCGCGCCGTGGGGTCAGGTTCGATGCCGACCGCGAAGGAGTCGAGCAGGGTAATCCGCTCCCGGATCAACGGGTGCGTATCGAACATGCCGCTCCGGTCGATTTCCTTGGCCTTCTTCTTGTTGCTGGTCGCTTCAAGCTCGGTGAGCAGGTTCTTCCAGATGGCAGGTGCTGCCTTCGGATCGAAACCGGCGGTACGCATGAAATCCAGGCCGAGCCGGTCGGCTTCCAGTTCCTGATCGCGCGAGAAAGCGAACGCGCCGCCGAAGGCCGCCGCATAGCCCAGCGAAGAAAGCGAACCTGCGCCGGCGCCGCCGAGGACCGAGCCGACCACGGCGCCCGCAATATTGGCATTGCGCACGGCCGCGTAGCGCTCCATCGAGTGGTTCTCGAAGAAGTGCACGAACTCATGGGCGAGCACGAAAGCAACCTCGTCTTCGGTTTCTGCGCGCAGAAGGAGCCCCGAATGGATGAGGAGCATGCCGTTCGGCGCCATCGAGGCATTGAACGAGGGATCCCGTACGACATAGACGCGCAGGTCTGCGCAGTAATCTCCCGACAGCTCGCAGGCGATCTCGGCCATCCGGGCCTGCAGCGCGGCGTCCTTTTCCACGCGGCCTGTATTCTTCAGGGACTTTTCGAACGTTTCCATCTGGTACCACAGACTGGCTTCCGTGGATTTTAGATTGGTTGGCCGCTGACCGGCCGTGCGCGAGCCCTGGTCCGTAGACGAACAGGCTGCGAGCAGCAGGGCCGCGCCCAGCAGCGCGCTTCGCGTGAAAGAAAAGCTTGTCATCTCAGTTGAACGAGATGCTTTTCAACATGCGGGTCGTGATGCCCTGCGACTCGTCCACGCTGCGCGCATCGCCGCCGAAAGCGGACCCCGTCGACAGGATGTTGCCGGATTTGAGATCGACGAGCCGGGTTGTGGTCGCGCGCACATTGGCGGAGGGCGGAACATATCCGGTCGCTGCGCCGATCATCACCTGCGTCAGGAAGACGCCGCCGCTTTCGATCTGGCTGTAATGTGAAACGAACACGGCCTTGTCGGCGCCATAGGCGTCCGCCAGCTTGCTGGCAGAGCTGCCCAGCGTGAGGCCCTGGTTGGAATCGAACTTCTTGCCCTTGTGCGGCATGGGTGTGCCGGTCGATGCGGCGACGACGTCCCAGAGCAGCAGAAGCTGGGTGATATCCTCGTCCGCTTCGTGGCGGGCGGGATCGAACCGGACATGCGATTTGCCCGAGGCATCCATGTTGGCGGCCAGATGGGAGTCGAAATTCTTTTTGGCCGCTTCCGACCAGTCGGCACGCTGTTCGGCACCGCCTGTCGTGATGAACACGACTTTCGCATCGGCGGGCATCAGCAGCAGATCGACATGCGGCGGTGCCACCACCTCCGCCGTCTCGGCAACGACCGCTTCTGGCGCAATCTCAGCGACCGTTTCGGCGCCGTCTTCCGGAACACTCTCCGGTCCGGTCGCGGCGGGTGCGTCAGCCGCGATTTCGGCGGCCGGCTCTGCACCGGCGGTATCGGTAATTTGCGCGATCGCGCCAGAATTCAGACAAAACCCAACCCACAAGAGCGCGGCAGCGCCCTTCACAATTCCGCCCTTCATGAAACTCCCCTGAGAAACTCCGCCTGGCGATCAGTTTCACCAAAGTAGATTTTCCGTCAACCCAAAATTTTATTACGTAATCAGGGAGGTGGGGTCCGCTCGACATTCAGCGGGTGGGTGATCTCAAGACGGCCATCGCGCAGGAAGCCGCGGGCGCGCACCGGCGTGCCTTCCGGCAGCTGGCAGAGTTCGGCTGCGGCTTTCTGGATTTCCAGCACCAGCGCTGAGCCCTTCAACGCCACATCACAGACGGCGAAGCGTTCGCCGGAACTCTGCATGTCGCCGGTAGTGCCTTCGACGATCTGGAAGCGGCCAGCACCCTCCGGCAGCTGCGCGGCGTCAAGGATCGGCCAGGCGCCCTTGCCCCAGAGGCCGCGGCGGTCCGCCCGGGCAGCCGCTTCGAAATC
>JBGSKU010000148.1:0-2754 GCA_041741055.1 Hyphomonas sp. | reverse complement strand
TCGCCCATGTAGTCTTCAGGCGTCACGACTTCGACCTTCATGATCGGCTCCATCAGGCGCGGATCGGCCTTGCCCTTCAGCTCGCGGAACGCACCGCGGGCCGCGATTTCGAAAGCGAGCACGCTCGAGTCGACATCGTGGAAGGCGCCGTCCACCAGCTTGGCCCGGAAGTCGGTCACGGGATAACCGGCGAGAAGCCCGTTTTCCTTGGCCATTTCGAGACCCTTGCTGACGCCGGGGATGTATTCCTTCGGAACCGCACCGCCAACGATCGCACTTTCAAAGATGAAGCCCGAACCCGGCTCAAGCGGCTCGAACTCGAGCTTGATGCGGGCGAACTGGCCGGTACCGCCCGACTGCTTCTTGTGCGTGAAGTCAATCATCGCTGCGCGGCCGAGCTTCTCACGGTAAGCCACTTGCGGCTGGCCGATATTGGCTTCGACCTTGAATTCGCGCTTCAGGCGGTCGATCAAGATGTCGAGGTGAAGCTCGCCCATGCCTTTCATGATCGTCTGGCCGGATTCGAAATCGGTCTCGACGCGGAAGGAGGGATCTTCTGCCGCCAGGCGCTGCAGACCAACCGACATCTTTTCCTGGTCAGCCTTGGTTTTCGGCTCGACCGCAATCTCGATCACGGGCTGCGGGAAGGTCATCGTTTCGAGAACGACAGGCTGGGCCGGATCGCAGACCGTGTCACCAGTCGTCGTTTCCTTGAGGCCGGCGAGCGCCACGATATCGCCTGCGAAGGCCTCCGTGATCTCGTCCTGCTTGTTGGCGTGCATCATGACCATGCGGCCGACGCGCTCGCGCTTGCCTTTGGTGGCGTTCAGGAACGCATCGCCCTTCGACAGCTTGCCCGAATAGATCCGGGTGAAGGTCAGGGTGCCCATGTAGGGATCGTTCATGATCTTGAAGGCCAGACCGGCAAACGGCTGGTCATCATCGGCCGAACGCGGGATATTGCGCGTTTCTGTCTCGTCGCCCGGTTTGAACCCGAGATAGGCGGGCACGTCGAGCGGGCTCGGCAGGTAATCGACCACGCCGTTCAGCATCGGCTGGACGCCTTTGTTCTTGAACGCCGAACCACACAGGATGGGGACGAACTTCAGTCCGAGCGTCCCTTTGCGGATCAGAGCGCGCAGCGTTGGGACGTCCGGCTCGGTGCCATCGACGAGGAAGGCTTCCATGACCGCGTCGTCCATCTCGACGGCCAGCTCGATGAGCTTCGCGCGCCATTCGTTGGCGTCGGCCTGCATGCTTTCGCGGATCGGCTTCAGGACCCAGGATGCGCCAAGGTCTTCACCTTCCCACACCCATTCCTTCATCGTGATGAGGTCGATATGGCCTTCGAGGCTGGTCTCGGCGCCGATCGGCAGCTGGATCGGTGCGGGAATTGCACCCGTCCGGTCCCGGATCATCGAGACGCAATTGTAGAAATCCGCGCCCGTTTTATCCATCTTGTTGACGAACACGATGCGCGGGACCTTGTAGCGGTCCGCCTGGCGCCAGACCGTTTCGGTCTGCGGCTCAACGCCTGCGTTGCCATCGAGCAGCACGACGGCGCCGTCCAGCACGGCCAGCGAACGCTCGACTTCGATCGTGAAGTCGACGTGTCCGGGGGTGTCGATGATGTTGAAACGGTATTTCGGGGACTGCGCGGTCGAACCGTCTTCGGTGCGTTCCCAGAACGTGGTCGTCGCGGCAGAGGTGATCGTAATGCCCCGCTCCTGCTCCTGCTCCATCCAGTCCATGGTGGCCGCGCCATCGTGCACTTCGCCGATCTTGTGCGACTTGCCCGTGTAATAGAGGACGCGCTCTGTCGTCGTGGTCTTGCCGGCATCAATGTGCGCAATGATGCCGAAGTTCCGGTAGCGCTCCAGCGGGTATTCGCGGGCCATAATGTAAACCTTCGTGTTCAGTGTTCCAGGTAGCGGAAAGGGGTGGCTCGCCCGGGCGAGCAACCTCTTCCGCCCGGACAGTTGGTGCTGGTTACCAGCGGTAGTGGGCGAACGCCTTGTTGGCGTCTGCCATACGGTGCGTGTCTTCGCGCTTTTTCACGGCATTGCCGCGGCCTTGCGAAGCGTCCATCAGCTCGCCGGCAAGACGCTCACGCATCGTGTTCTCGTTACGGCCGGCGGCCGCAGCGGCCAGCCAGCGGATGGCAAGCGCCTGGCGGCGCTCGGTGCGCACTTCAACGGGAACCTGATACGTTGCACCACCGACCCGGCGCGAGCGCACTTCGACGGAAGGCGCTACAGCTTCGAGGGCATTGTGGAAGACTTCGATCGGGTCTTTTTTCGAACGGGTTTCGACCAGCTCGAACGCGCCGTAAACGATGCGTTCTGCGACCGACTTTTTGCCGTCGCGCATGATCTGGTTCATGAATTTGGAAACCACGAGATCCTTGTACTTCGGATCCGCAAGGACTTCGCGCTTCTCGGCTTGGTGACGACGTGACATGGACTCGCGCTCTCTTATTTCGGTTTCTTGGCGCCGTAATGCGAGCGGCGCTGCTTACGGTTCTTGACGGGCTGGGTATCGAGGGCGCCGCGCACGATGTGGTAGCGCACGCCCGGAAGGTCTTTCACGCGGCCGCCGCGGATCAGGACCACGGAGTGTTCCTGAAGGTTGTGGCCTTCGCCCGGGATGTAGCACAGCGATTCAAATCCGGAGGTCATCCGCACCTTGGCCACTTTGCGAAGTGCCGAGTTCGGCTTCTTCGGCGTCGTCGTGTAGACGCGCGTGCAGACGCCG
>JBGSKU010000147.1:0-5022 GCA_041741055.1 Hyphomonas sp. | reverse complement strand
GGCAAGATCGCGGACGATGAACTCGGCCACCAGTTCATGCGCGAGATGATGGCGACCGGCGTGCCCTTTCACACCCGCCCGCTGACCCATGGCCCCGCCACCGCCCGCTCGATCATCTTCGTGACCGACGATGGCCACCGCAGCATGAACACCTTTCTCGGCGCCTCGGTGCTGTTCTCGAAGGAAGATGTCGATGCGGAGATGGTCCGGAATGGTCAGATCCTCTATCTGGAGGGCTACCTGTTCGACAAGGAAGAGGCAAAGACGGCCTTCGTGCACGCCGCCGAGATCGCCAAGGCCGCTGGCCGCAAGGTGGCCGTGACGATGTCGGACAGTTTCTGTGTCGACCGCCACCGGGCGAGCTTCCGCCAACTGGTGAAGGGGTTTGCCGACATCGTGTTCGCCAACGAGGCCGAACTGCTTTCGCTGTACGAGACTTCGGATTTCGACGCGGCCCTGGCCGCCCTGCAGGCCGATTGCGCGGTGGCCGCTGTCACGCGCAGTGCCAAGGGCTCGGTGGTGATCGGGGAGGGCGAGCCGATTGTGGTGGCCGCCGAGCCGGTGAAGAAGGTGGTCGATACGACCGGCGCGGGTGATCAGTATGCGGCGGGATTCCTGTTCGGTCTCGCGCGCGGCCTGCCGCTGGCGACCTGCGCGCGGCTGGGCCATATCGCGGCTGCGGAAGTGATCTCGCACTTCGGTCCGCGCCCGGAGCAGTCCTACAAGGCGCTGGCGGAGGCGGCCGGCATTTTTGCTTAAGGTCTGGAGCTCCACCCTAACCCTCCCCGCAGGGCGGGGAGGGGGCAGGTTGTACTTCAGGCCGGACGCGGCATGTCCCCGCCCCAGTCATGGGGAGGGGCAGGGCGGGGCACTAGGCGAGCGCACGCTCCACATAGTCCAGACGGTCATGGCCGAAGAAAAGGTCATCCTCGACGAAGAAGCTCGGCGCACCGAAAACGCCGCGTGAGATCGCCTCGTCCGTGGTGGCTTTCAGCTTTTCCTTGTTCGCCGGATCGGTCGCCAGTTGCGCAATGATGGCAGGATCGAACCCGTTCGCCTCGCACAGCGCGCCGACTTGCGCCATGTCGCCCAGGTCCACCGGATCCGGCCGGCCCCAGGCGGCATCGAACAGGGTGATCACCAGGCGGCGCTGCTCGGCCTTGTCGGTCATGCCCGTGGTCGCGCGCAGCACCGCCAGCGTGTTGATGGGGAAGGCGGGGTTCATGTGCATCGGAATGCCGATATGCGCGGCGCAGCGCTGCAGGTCCCGGGCGAGGTATTTTCCCTTGGCGGGCACGGTGCCGGGCGGCCTGTTGCCGGTGCCCTGCATGACGCCGCCCAGGAACATCGGCCGCAGCACCATTTCCTTGCCCGTGCGCGCTTCCACTCCCAGCGCCACCGGCATCGCAAGATAGGCTGTGGGGCTTGTGTAATCGAAGAAATACTCGAAGAAATCAGCCATGGCCCCGTTCCCTGCGTTTTGTTTTGGAACTTATGGCAAACTGGTTTAGAGGTGTCACGCATGAAATGGTCAGAACTGTCGGATAACTGGTGCCCCGTCGCGCGGACCCTCTCTGTGGTGGGGGACCGGTGGACGCTGCTGATCCTGCGCGATGCCTATCTGGGCAAGTCCAAGTTCGAGGAGTTTGCCGAGTCGAGCGGCATGACGCGCCATATCCTGGCCGAGCGCCTGAAGCGCCTTGTCGAAGAGGGCGTGCTCGAACGCCGCCTCTATTCCAGTGCGCCCAAGCGCTATGATTATGTGCTGACCGAGAAGGGCGAGGAACTTCGCCCGGCCCTGCGCATCATGAAAGACTGGGGCAAGAAACACATGCCGGTGCGGCGCGAGGCGAAGGCTTAGCGGCAAAGGCTTCGGCGCGCGGCGCGCTCCCACGCCATCAACTGGACAGTTTCCCAAATCCGGCGCTCAATACCTCGAAACATCGGGAGGAGCGCCGCATCATGAACATGTCCGAATTTTCGAGCCACGATGGTCTCAGTCTCGCGGAACTTGTCCGCACAAGGCAGGTCACGCCCGTTGAACTTCTCGACGCCGCGATTACGCGGATCGAACGCCACAACCCTGCACTGAACGCCGTCGTGCACATGGCGTTCGACGAAGCGCGCGAGACCGCGAAAGCTCCGCTGCCCGATGGACCGTTCACGGGTGTGCCTTTCCTGATCAAGGATCTTGGTCAGCGCGTCAAAGGCTGGCCGCGCACGTCGGCGAGTTTCTATGCCGAAGTCGCCGCCGACCCAGACGACAGCGAACTGGTGCGTCGATACCGCGCCGCCGGGCTTGTTCTCGCCGGAAAGACCAACACGCCGGAGTTCGGAATCCCAGGTGTCACCCAGTCGGCCCGCCTCGGTGCTTGCCGCAATCCCTGGAACCCCGATCATGTCTCTGGCGGTTCGTCCGGCGGGGCTGCCGCGGCGGTCGCGTCGGGCATGGTGCCAGTTGCCCATGCCAGCGATGGGCTGGGGTCGATACGCATCCCGGCGGCCTGTTGCGGTCTCGTCGGCATGAAACCGACGCGCGACCGCAATCCGAATGGCGGAGAGGACACCGACCGCGCCATTGGCCTCTCGGTCGATCATGTCGTCTCGCGCACCGTCCGCGACAGCGCCGCCATGCTGGACGCCACGGGGTATCCTGAGCCTGCCAGCCCCTATGCCTATCCGTACCAGGAGCGTCCTTATCTGGAGGAAGTTAGCCGGTCACCCGGCAAGCTGAAGATTTTCTGGTCCGGGGCCACCCCGAGCGGGCGCCCCGTTGACCCGGAAATCCAGTCGGCGCTCGAGCGCACCGCAACGCTGCTCGCGCAACTCGGCCATGACGTGCGCGAGCAGGCCATCAAGCTGGACTGGCGTCAGTTCTACCGAGCCCAGGCGATCGTGTCCGGCTCGAACTTCGCCGCCGGCATGGCCCGCATGGTTGAGGCCATCGGCCGCGAGCCCGCTGATGATATCGGCCCGCTCGCCCGGCGCGGCTATGACCGGGGGCGCGAAATCACCGGTCAGCAGGCGATGTGGGCCTGGCAACAGCTGCGCATCATGAGCCGGCAGGTGATGGCCACGTTCGAAGAGTGTGACGTCCACCTCTCACCCGTCCTCGGTACAGCCGTGCCGCGCGTTGATTGGCTCGACCCGCTTGCCGTCGAGATCAAGGACTATGACAAGCGCTCTGCAAAAACCTATCCCTTCACACCGCCCTACAACATCACCGGCCAGCCCTCGCTGTCCCTGCCGCTCTGGCAGACGTCCGACGGCCTGCCGCTGGCTATGATGTTCTCCGGCCGCTACGGCGACGAAGCAACGCTCTACCGCCTCGCCGGACAGCTCGAGAAGGAATGTCCGTGGAAGGATAGAAAGCCAGTTGTCTGGAATTGAAACACGGTGTGTTGGCCACACTGTGCAAGTTCATCTTGAGTGAAGTCGAAGGATAGGCCAAGCCACGCCGCCTTGTCACCCGGCTCTGTCTTTCGGCTTTGCTCAGAATGAGCCGTTCTCGACGGCGCCTCTGGAAGTCCGACTACAGAATGAATTTTGACAGGTCCGCATCGCCCGCCAGCGTGCCGACCTTTTCGTCGACATAGGCGGCCGTGATCACGAACGTCTCGCCAGCCTTGTCCGGCGCGTCGAAGCTGATCTCGTCCAGCAGGCGTTCCAGCACGGTTTGCAATCTCCGTGCACCGATATTCTCGACGGACTTGTTCACGGCTTCAGCAAGATCAGCCAGGCGGTCGATGGCGGTGTCCTCGAACACCAGGGTCACGTTCTCCGCCGCCATCAGCGCTTCATATTGCTTGATCAGGCTTGCCTCGGGCTCGACCAGGATGCGGCGAAGGTCGTTGCGGGTGAGCGCATCAAGCTCGACGCGGATCGGCAGGCGGCCTTGCAGTTCGGGCAGAAGGTCCGACGGCTTGGACACATGGAAGGCGCCCGACGCGATGAAGAGGATATGATCCGTCTTCACGGCGCCGCGCTTGGTCGAAACGGTCGTGCCTTCGATCAGCGGCAGCAGATCGCGCTGCACGCCTTCACGGCTGACATCGGCGCCGCCGCGATCCTTGCGGGCGGCGATCTTGTCGATCTCGTCCAGGAACACGATCCCGTCCTCTTCGACCGCCGCGAGCGCCTCGCGCACCACGGCTTCTTCATCGACCAGCTTGTCGGCCTCCTCGGTCAGCAGCGGCTTGTAGGCATCGATCACGGTCGTGCGCACACGTTTCGTCTTGCCGCCCATCGCCTTGCCGAGCATTTCGGACAGGTTGATCATGCTCATTGATCCCTGCTGGCCGGGCAGGTCGAACATCTGCATCGGGTTGGCGCCGGACTCGGCGAAGTCGATGTCGACTTCCTTGTCGTCCAGTTCGCCGGCGCGCAGTTTCCTGCGGAAGACTTCGCGCGTCGAGCTTTGCGCTTCCGCGCCGACGAGGGCGTCCAGCAGGCGCTCTTCGGCCTTGTCCTGAGCCGCCTGGCTGACGGCCGCCCGCTTCTGCTCGCGCACCATGTTGACGGCCGCTTCCACGAGATCGCGCACGATCTGCTCGACGTCCCGGCCGACATAGCCGACCTCGGTGAACTTCGTTGCCTCGACTTTCAGGAAGGGCGCGTTAGCGAGCCGGGCGAGGCGGCGGGCGACTTCGGTCTTGCCGACACCGGTCGGCCCGATCATCAGGATATTCTTCGGAGTGATTTCGCCGCGCAGGGCTTCCGGGGCCTGTTTGCGCCGCCACCGGTTGCGCAGCGCAATGGCGACCGCGCGCTTGGCGGCGTTCTGGCCGACGATGTGGCGGTCGAGTTCGGCGACGATTTCGCGGGGGGTCAACTGGGTCATGAAAGGGCTCGGATTGATATCGAAGAGTCCACAAACAGGGGTGTCTACAGGGCCGGTTTGTGGACAGTTTGTGGACGGTTTTTCAGGCCGGTTCGGGCGGGAAGATGCGGGCGGCGATCCCGGTCTTCGGCACCCGGCCAAGCACCCAGCGGCGCGCCGAATGCCAGCCGCCGCCGAGCGCG
>JBGSKU010000146.1:0-8244 GCA_041741055.1 Hyphomonas sp. | reverse complement strand
TCACCGGACCCAGCACGGCGGCGGGGTTGATGGTGGTCAGCTCAAGGCCTTTGCCCTCGTCGTTGACATAGGCCCAGGCGGCGCGCTCGGCGATGGTCTTGGAGCGGGTATAGGCGGTGTTGTCCTTGAGGTTGCCGGAATCCGACCAGTGTTCCTCGGTCAACAGTTTGGGGCGTTTGTCACCCCAGCCATAGGCGACGGCGGCCATCGAGGAGGTCATCACGACGCGCTTTACGCCGGCGGCTTTCGCCGCCTTGAGGACGCGAAGGGCGCCGTCATGCGCCGGGACGATCAGATCATCGGGATCCTTCGGCAGGTTGGCCGGAATGGGGGAGGCGATGTGCTGGACGAAATCCATGCCCTCGCAGGCTTCGCCCCAGCCAGCATCGCTGGAGAGGTCCGCCGCTCGGATCGAGACGCGGATGTCGTGGCCGGCATAGGCGCTCAAGGTCTTGTTGAGGGCGTTGGCCTTGGAGGCAGACCGCGCCGTTCCGGTCACTTCATGGCCGGCCTCGATCAGCTGGTGTATGACATGGCCGGCGATGAAGCCGGTCGCGCCTGTGACAAGAACCTTGGCCATTGCAACCCTCCCCGAGTTTCGTGAACATTAAACGATTTGTTCGTTGTTCACAAGCGGAAAGAACCTGCTGTGTTCCGGCCGCTCGCGACGCCTTTCCAGGATCAGATCTTCGGGGGCTGGGGCGGTTTCACGCGGTTCAGGACGTGCTCGCGCCAGGTGATGTAGAGCGTCGAGACGACGATGATACCGGCGCCGGCCCAGACGAAGATGCCGGGCAGGGCGCGGATCATGAACCAGTCCGCCGTCGCGCCCATCGGCAGGCGCAGATAGTCCATCGGCGACAGGAAGGACGCGTCGCCCACCGACATGCCCTTGATGAAGCAAAATTGCGCGACGACCCCGAAGAAGGCCATGCCTGCGATCTGGATCCATTCTGCGCTGTTGGGCACCGTCCAGACCGCGAGGGCGGCAGGCAGGATGAAGATCGAGGAGAGGAGGTTCGCCCAGATCAGCAGGGCGAGGGGCTGGTGCACGCCGGTCAGCGATTTCACCAGTACGATCGTGAAGGCAAAGCAGAGCGAGGACAGTATGGCGAAGACGCTGCCCGCATTGAAGTGCGCGCCGCCGTCCTGACCGATCAAAGCCGGCAGGAGGGTCATCACCAGCACGCCGATGAAGCCGACGATCACGGCGGTGGAGCGGTGAACGCCCACCTTTTCGTGCAACAGGAACATGGCGAGCAGGGTGACGAACAGGGGACGGGTGAAACTAAGGGCGTTGAACTCGGCGAGCGGCAGGCCGAATTTCGGCCAGATGGCAATCAGGCCGAATACGAAGCCAGCCGAGCCGATCAGGCTGCGGGTGACCAGGGCACCGAACCGGGCGGTGTGGATGCGGACATGCAGGAACCAGATCAGCGGCGCAGCGAAAAGGAATGCGAGAAAACTGCGCCAGAAGGCCAGGAAGACCGGGTGGATATCGGCCGTGATCTCCTTGGCGAGGGCGAGGTGCAGCGTGTATCCGGCCCCGGACAGGATCATCCACAGCGCGCCCTGAAGATTGCCCGATAGCGGCGGGCGCCGTATTGATGGTTCTGCCGAGGGGGACCGGTTGCGATTCATGCCTGACTTTTCACCTGATGACATCGACGAGATCGACCGGTTGTGGCGCAGCCTGCCGCCGAGCCATATGTGGACGGGCTGGGCGGCGGCCGGCGAGCGGCCTGACATCGTATGGATATTCCGTACACTGACGCACTGGCGGCGTTTCCCTCTCACCCGGACCGAGGCAGGCTACGCCCTCAGTGATGACCGCGGCAACCTGTTTCGGGAAGCCGGGTCGCTCGGCGAACTTTTGCTCGCGGTCGAAGCCGTACCGCGCCGGGTTGCAGATCAGGCCTGACCGGCGGCCTGCGCGAGGCGCATCTGTTCGGCTTGTTCCGGCGTGATGCCCAGGGCATCGAGCAGGGGGCTGGCGGCTGATTCGTCCCAGCTGTGGCGCGGGCCCACCATCATGCCGCCATCGACGAGGAATTCGCCGCCGGTGATGAAGCCGGCCGCATCCGAGGCGAGGAAGGCCGCCATCTCGGCGATGTCGGCCCCTTTGCCGACGCGGCCGATGGGCTGCATCTTGCCACCGGCCTGGGCCAGCATCTCGGCCATCTGGTCGGCCACTTCGCGCGGCAGGCCCAGCGAGGCGCCGAAGATCGAGGTGGCGATGAAACCCGGCAGGATCGCGTTGACGCGGATCTTGTATTTCGAGAGTTCGGCCGCTGCGAGTTTGGAGAAGTGCGCAACGCCCTTCTTGGCGACCGAATAGGTGATCGGCGCATAGCCGGCCGTGACGGCGCTGATGGAGGACGTGTTGATGATCGCGCCGCCTTTTTCCTTCATGTGCGGAATGGCGAACTTGGTGCCGGCGAAGACCTGTTTCAGGAGCAGGTTCATCGTCTGGTCGTAGCCATCGAGGTCCAGCTCTTCCACCGAGGTGGGCGTGCCGCCATGGCCGGCATTGTTCCAGACGATGTCGAGCGATCCGAAATGCTTCGGGCCGGCGGCCATGATGGCCTCCAGTTCGGCCATGTTGGTCACGTCGCAATGGACATAGCGCAACTTGTCCGGGCCGAAGCGCGTTTCCAGCGCCTTGCCTTTTTCGTCCTGGATGTCACCGGCAATGACTTTCGCGCCCGCGGCGATGAACACTTCCACACCGGCAAGGCCGATGCCGCTTGCGGCGCCGGTGATCACGGCCACCTTCCCTTTGAGATCTGCCATCTGATCCTCCCGATTTTGTGGCTTGCTTTGCGGCGACATGGGCCGCCCTTCCGCAAGGGGCGTCAAGAGCGAAGTTGACGGAGGCGTCAGGATGCTTGCAGCTTGCCGAGCAGCCGCTGGAGCTTACAGTCGGCGGGGCAGGCGAGGGTGGATGCAATGTTGCTGCGGCGGATGTCGGAACATGTGAAGGGGCAGAACTGGTTTGCCGTCGCGCTTGATTTCGTGATCGTCGTCTTCGGTGTGTTCATCGGTTTCCAGCTCAATACCTGGAATGACAATCGCAAACTCGACGAAGCCTATGCGCAGGCCCGCGCCCGGCTGGTGGCCGAGAGCGAAGCGAACATCACCGCAATCCAGGCCCTGATCCGACAGAACGAAGCGGTGCTGCCCGTGGTGCGCAGCGCCATTGCGGCGCTGGAGACCTGTGATGTCAGCGAAGAGTCTGAAGCGGCGTTTCTGAAAGGCCTGAACCAGATCCGCGGCACCCAGTCCCTGAAGCTGCGGGACAGTGCGCTGACCGCCCTGACGCACAACGAGAGCCTGCTATCGCGCCAGACCGAAGATGAACGCGACCGGCTCGGCGAGTTTGAGCGCGCACTCAGGCGGACGCAGGAGAACCTGGATTTCCTGGAGCACCTGCCGTTCGACAGCCCGGTCGAGGATCACCCGGCGGTCGCCTTGGCAGGCCTCGAAGAAGCACGCCTTTCCGAGCGGACATGGGACGTGATCTCTTATCGCCCGCTGACCCTGGCCATACCGTTCACGCAGGCCTGCCGCGATCCGGTACTGGCCAAGCAATTCTACGAATGGGAGCGGATTGCGAGCTTCCAGATGCTTCGCGCGCGCCAATTCCAGGCGACACTGGAAACAAATCTGGCCGCGCTGGGCGCACTTCAACCCGGATGAGCCCAGAGCGGGAACTCGCCTGAGGGGCGCCGTGCTAATGAAATCGAAGAGAAGGCGCGTATAAGGAGCCTGAAGTCCGAATGCCCTGAGGAGCCCGCATGACTGAAGAGACACGCAAGCTGTCCGACTGGACGGCTGTCGCGCGCAAGCGGATCAAGGCGCTCCTGTACCTGCTCGCCCGCAAGACGAGCCATGAAGAGGTGATCGAACAAGTCCGCGCGGATGGGCAACTGTCCGGCCGCTACATTTTCATGGCGGTGATGTCCTGCGGCATCGCCATTCTAGGCTTGCTGTTGTCCTCGCCGGCCGTTGTCATCGGCGCGATGTTGATCTCGCCCCTGATGGGCCCGATCATGCTGATGGGATTTTCACTCACGATCCTGGATGTGCCGGCGATGCGGCGCGCCGTGTTCTCGATGGCGTGTGGCGTCGTGGCGGCGCTGACCATTTCGTTCCTGATCGTGAAGCTTTCGCCACTGACGGAAGTGACGCCGGAAATCCTGGCGCGCACGCGGCCGAACCTGTTCGACCTCCTGGTGGCGATCTTCTCCGGCCTTGCGGGCGGCTATGCCGTGATCCAGCGGCAAGGCGCGACCATCGTCGGGGTGGCGATTGCAACCGCGCTTATGCCGCCGCTGGCTGTCACCGGATATGGTCTCGCGGTCGGTTCGATGGCGATTGCGGGCGGATCGTTCTTCCTGTTCATGACCAACCTTCTGGCCATCGCCCTGTCGGTGACCGTTCTGTCCAAGATCTATGGCTTCGGCGCCGCACATGGCACGCACAACCAGACCTGGCAGACCGTGCTGATCGTGGGCGTATTCGTGGCGCTGTCGATCCCGCTCGGCCTTGCGCTGCGCGATATTGCCTATGAGACGCGCGCGATCAATACGGTGAAATCGACGCTGCTTGTGCCATTCGCAGGTCAAGAGGCGCGCATCTCGGATGTCGGCATCGTTGTGCCGCGCAAGGGCGACATCCGCGTCGCCGCCACCATCCTGACTCATGAACGTGTGCCGGATGCCGAAGGTACTCTGTCCAAGGATCTGTCGAACTATCTCGGCCGGCAGGTTTCCGTGAGCCTCGCACAGGTTCTGATCGACGAGAACAAAGGTCAGGATGCGGAAGATTACCTGCGTATGGCGGATATCTCGCTGGCGGCGCCGCTGCGCGCAAAGATAGACGAGCTCGAAGCCATCGGTGCCAGGCAGGCGACCGCATCGGACCTGCGGCGCGCCATTCCCTTCGCGGTCACGGCGGCAGATATCGACCCTGAGGCGATGACCGCAAAGCTGATCGCTGCACCCGGCGCCGGCATCGCCATCGCCGGATACCGCAGCATGGAGACGACCCTCGCCGCGAATTTCCCCGACTGGAAGATCGAAGTCGTCCCGCCGGAAAGCGAACTGCCGCGCATCGCCTTCGAGGAAGGCTCCGACAAGATTGCACCGGACGGCGAGGCGGCTGTGTCCGATTGTATCTGGGCGCTGCAGCGGTGGAAGTCCGGTGCTGCCGAGGCCGTGGGGCATGCGTCCAGCAATGGCGACCAGCGCTTCAATCGTGCGCTGGCAGAACGGCGCGGCGCGGCGATCGCCGAGCGGTTGAAGGCGGCCGGCTTCACCGTGACCGCGTCAGCCGATTACCGGGGTACACGCCAGACAGCCGACGAACGCCGTCTGGGCCTTGAACACTTCCAGACCGGTCTGGTGCGTCCTGAAAGCTGATCAGCGCCGGTTCAGTTTGAACCGCGAGATGAAGATCCGGTCGAGGATGCGCTTCGGCAGAAGCGTTGGGATGGTGAAGTTCGTCAGCTTGTCCGGCACCGGCGCATAGCGCGCCTTGGGCTTGGGATCGGTCAGCGCCTGCTCGATCACGGCAGCAATCTGTTCCGGAAGCAGTCCGGTGCGTCCGCCGCCCAGCATCGTCTTCTCGAAAATCTCCAGCGAGTCCGCCCAGTCCGTGTTCGCATAGGGGCCGCCGGAATTGTCCGCTTCCGCCTTGTCCCAGATCGGTGTGCGCACGGATCCCGGGCCGACTGCGATGGCGTCGATGCCGTAGATGGCGAGCTCCCGGCGCAGTGTGTCGGTCATCGCTTCGTTGGCGTGCTTCGTCGCGGTATAGGCGCCGAGGAAAGGCGCGGCGATCCGTCCGCCGACGGACGTGATGGTCACGATCCGGCCCGGTGCGCCCTCGCGTGAGGGGTCCGATCCGAGCAGGGGCAGGGCGGCCTGTGTCATGCGCAGCATGCCGAACACGTTGACGGCGAAATGCGCTTCGAAATCCTTGAGGGGCTGAAGGCCCAGCGGACCCATCTTGGCAATACCGGCATTGTTGACGAGGCCGGTGAGGCGGCGCTTGCCGAGCGCTGCGCCAATCGCTGTGGCGGCGGCGTCAACCTGGTCTTGCCGGGTGACGTCAAGGATCAGGGGGCGCAGGTCGCCGGATGTGCCATCGACAAGAGCCGCGGCGTCCTGGCCGGAGCGGACGCCTGCAAACGCCGTCCAGCCGTTCGCGGCGAAATGGTGGGCAGCGGCGCGTCCGATTCCAGTCGAGGCGCCGGTTATGAGTACAGAGCGGGCGAGGGCGGGGTCGTTTGTGTCGGTCATGCGCCTTTATACGCTGAAATGGCCGATCAGTTTTCTGTTTTCTTTCCGCCGCCCTGGATCACCGTGAGGCTGGGCTTTGCGCGGCGCAGGGCCGTGACGTTCCCGGCGCCTGAAGAGCCTGCGGTCGGCACAAGGGCCGGGCGTGACTTGACAGGAGGCGGAGCCGGCTGCGGCGGCGGAGCAGAGTCCACTTCTTCCTCGCGCGGCTGGCGCGGTGCGGCCCTTTTCTGGCCCATCGGCTTCTTCGTCTTGAAGCCGCGTGTTTCCTTGCCGCGGGCCTTCTTGTCGATCTGTTTCAGCTTCAGCTGCTGAAGGCCGGAGAGCGCTTCGCCTTCGGCGCCCTTCATCGGATCGGCGAAGGCTGAGCCGAACTTTTCAACACGCGCTTCCACTTCTTCAAGGAATGCGATTTCCCAGTCCGTCAGCGGAGGGCCAAGGCCTTGTTCGGCAAGCGCAGCGGCCCGGCGCAGCTTTCGCAGCGCGGCGCGTTTCTTGCGCTCATCAACCTCCCTCGGCATGCCGGCACTCTATGCTGATCCGCCGGAAAACCGCAATTGGCCGAGTGACGCATCATCGCGTGTAAACCAGTCGAGCAAAGTCTGGCGGACGGCTGTGTTCACACCGAAGGCCGCCGCAAAGGCAGATTCGGTATCCGCGCCCAGTGCCTTGCGGGCACGCACGAAGCGGCGCAGCGGCTCGCCGTACAAGGCCAGCAGCCGGGCCTCGATCTGTGTAAATCTCCAGAACTCGTGCGCGTTGACCGGATGCGCCCGGCCCCAGGCCTCGACATTCAGACCGTCCAGCTGGAAACGGAGGATGCGCGACGGCTTTCCGCCATAGATTTCCTCGGTGAGCGCAAAACCATCAAGGCCCGCGCCGGCGGCCAGCGCCGCGGCGCGCGTTTCGTCGAGGCCGGGCAGGAAACTGCAGCATAGATCAACGTCGGACGCATCATCGTGCACATCCAGCGCCGTCGAGCCGACCCAGTGCGGGTCGAATGCCGTAAGGCGCTGCATCAGGCCGGAAGTTTCGATCAGGCGGGCAATTTGCGCGCGTGACCGCATGGCGCAATCAAGCTTCGCCGAGCGCGATCAGATAGGTTTCGAGGATCATTTCCTGCTCTTCCCGCTCAGCCCGTTCGATCTTCCGCAGGCGGATCACCTGGCGCAGGGCCTTGGTGTCGAAGCCGATCGCCTTGGCTTCGCCGTAGACTTCCTTGATCTGCTCGGCGACTTCCTTCTTTTCCTCTTCCAGACGCTCGATCTTGGCGACAGTCTGGCGGAGTTTTTCCCGGGTGGTTTCGTCGATCTTGGTGATCTCGGCATTGTCGGCCATGGCGGTTCCTTTCCGGGGTTTTCAGGCGAAGGGGAGCCTCTTAGCGGGTCTCGGCGCCCAGCGCCAGACGCCGTATGGCGTCCGCGACCGCTTCGCCTTCGCCGTGATGAGGCATGTGGCCTTCATGCGGCAGGATCACGAGATCGACGCTGACCTGCTGCTTCAATTGGCCGACGTGCAACTTCGGCGAGATCACGGTGTCCTGGCTGCCTGAGAAGACGACAATCGGCATGCCGAGCTCCGGATAACGGGCTGATTGCGCGGCCAATTCCTCGCGCAGCGCGGTCACGTCGCGCGCATTGGCGCGGAAGTTCGGCGGGCGGAACAGGAGGCCGATGGCGGAATTCTCGAAATAGCCGTCCGGTGCAGGGGCCGGATCGAATACGCTGCTGATGCCGCCGCGCACCTGTGACGGTCCGACCAGGGGCAGCAGCTGGCTGAACGCGGTGCCCAGCACGGGCGGGGCTGCCAGTGTGTTGTACCAGGCCGTGCCGCCGGAACCCCAGTCATTCGTGACCGGTGCGAGCAGGACGAGGCCGGAGACAAGGTCTGGCCGGTCGAGCGCCAGGCGCAGGGCGACCCCGCCGCCGAAGGAGTGGCCGAC
>JBGSKU010000145.1:0-3965 GCA_041741055.1 Hyphomonas sp. | reverse complement strand
AGTGCGGCGGACGGGAGAATGTCCGGAAGCTGGGCGAAGGCGGCATCAAGCGCGCGGGCGTCCGCGAGAGCGGCGGCAAAGCGTTGCGGATATGCCGCCAGCAAGGCTTTCGCCCCGGCGCGTTCCGATTCCGGATAGGCGTCCGGATCAGCGCCCCAGATCTCGATGAGTTCAAACAGACGGTCTTCGGTCATGCGCTGGTTCTCCCTTCCAGCAATTGCGCGCGCAAGGTGCGCCGCGCGCGGGCGAGCAGGCTTTCGAGGGCTTCGACGCTGACCTCGAGGATTTCAGCGGCTTCCGCCTGTGAGTGTCCCTTTAGTGCGCACAGCGTCAAGGCAGCGCTCTGGCGTTCGGGCAAGGCGCCAATGGCGCGCTCGATGGCGTCGACGCGCTGGGACTGGTCGAGCGCGTCGTGTGGCGCAAGGCGCGTATCTGCCATGTCCGGCAACTCGCCCGGCAGCGACTCCTTGCGCTTGCGCAGCCGGTCGTAGCAGAGGTTCAGCGCGACCCGGTGCAGCCAGGTCGAAAATTTGGCGCGCGGCTCCCATCCGGGCAGCGCCTTCCAGGCGCGGAGGAAAGTTTCCTGCGTCACGTCTTCGGCCTCCGAACGGTCCGACAGCATCCGGGTTGCCAGGGCAAGCACGCCCGGGCTGTAGCGATGGACAAGGGATTGCACCGCAGCCGGGTCTCCCGCTGCGGCGCGTGTGATCTGGTCAAGGTCAGACGTGAAGGCCACGCGGTGGAGACTAGCTGATTCCGGACCGGAAATCCGACAGGCAATCGCAGGGGGGAAACAATCGCCACGTCATCGCTCCGGTCCGGTTCAGGTGTCCTTATTCGCCGGCCGGCTTGTCCCGCCATTTGCCGTGGCTCTCCTTCATCTTGGCGCGGGCCGCGGCGTGCTCTTCCGGTGAAATGCTGCCGTCCCCGTTGGCGTCAGCCTTGCTGAAGCGGTCCATCTGGGGCGCTGCGAATTCGACCGGGCTCAGCTGGCCGTCGCCATTGGTGTCGATCGCGGCGAAGCGTTCGGCGCCCTTGGCCTGCATTTCAGCCATGCGGGCGGCCATCTTTTCCGGATCGCGTTCACGGCGCGGCCTGTCGTCATTCATCTCGTCACGTTTTTCGCGCATTTCATCGCGCCGGGCCATGTTGAACGCCCGCATCTCGTCCTGGGTGAGGAAGCCATCAGTATCGAGGTCCATCTCGGCGAAGCGGGCGGTTGCGGCGGTTTCGGCTTCGGCGCGGGTCACGGTGCCGTCGCCGTTGATGTCGATTTTCGCCATCCCGTCTCCACCGCCCCGATGACCATGGGCCTGGGCGGCCATTGGGACCGCCAGCGCGATCGTCAGCGCCGAAGCGGCTGCAAGTACGAGTTTCTTCATGGGTGATCTCCGTTGTTTGATCCCAGCGACCATGAAACGGGCGGCTTCGGCTATTCCGTCGCCGACAAGTGCAGTTTTTCGCAGGCCAGGGCATGGACGCGGGCTTTTACCCCGGCCAGACGCTCTTCCAACCCTTCGAACTCCTCCTCGCCAGCCGCCCGGCAGAGCCGGTTTTTCAGGCCTTCCGGGATGTTCGCGTCACCGGGCACGTTGCCGAGCGCCAGGCGCTGCAATTGCTGCATCGAGGACAGCAGGTTGATCGCGGCGCGCAGGAAGAACCAGTCCTCGCTTTCAGGCTCGTCGGCGTCCGCCAGTCCCGACAGCGCACGGCCCGTATTCGGGCGCACGAGGTCCGGCCGGGCCCGCAGCAACATTTCCTGCTGGGCCATGAACTCGATATCGATCAGCCCGCCCTCACCGGTCTTGAGGTCCCACAGCCCTGCCCCCGGCTTTTCCCGGTAGAGCGTCTGGCGCATTTCGGAAATGTCGGTGGGGATCTGCTTCCGGCGTGGGCTGCGTGCGCGGGCGCAGATCGCGTCGGCCGCTATCCGGTGGACGGTTTCGCCGAGGGTTGCGTCACCCGCCACGAAGCGCAGCCGTGTCAGCGCCATGTGTTCCCAGGTCCAGGCCTCTTCATTCTGGTAGTGCCGGAACGCTTCAAGACTGACCGCAACCGGCCCCGTACGTCCGGAGGGGCGCAGACGCATGTCGACCTCATAGAGTTCGCCTTCTGCCGTCGGCGCCGTCAGTCCGGTGATGAGACGCTGCGTGAAGCGCGTGAACCAGGTCTGCGCGCCGTCCGCGTCCGCATCATAAATGACGATCAGATCGAGATCCGATCCGGCCGTCATTTCCTCACCGCCGAGTTTGCCCATACCGAAAACGGCCCACCGGCCGGGTACATCGCCATAGCGGCGGATCGTTTCCCGCTCACCGACCCCGGCCATGAAGGTAATCGTATCGTCGGCGAGCTTCGTCCAGACACTGGCCGCTTCCGCAGAAGCGATGAGGCCGTGCAGCAGACGGTGGCCGGTGAGGAAGCTCTGGTCGCGGTGATACCGGCGCCAGTCATCGAGCGCGGCGTCAAAGGATGTCGTGGATGCAAGGGCGGGCGGTTTCGGAATGGCATTGGAAACCAGCGATTCCAGAAGGTCCGGCCGGCGCGCGAGGATACGGGCGAGGCGCGGCGCCAGCGCCAGCGTGGCCACCAGATCCGAGAGCAGATCCGGCTTGGCAAGCAGCATGGACAGCGTCTGCACACCCGATGACAAGCCTTCGAAGAAGCGCGAAAACCAGCGGAAAGCCTCGTCCGGCTCACCTGTTGCGCCCATCGCTTCCAGCATCACCGGCAGGATGGACGTGAGCAATTCGCGGCCGCGCGCAGTCCGGGTGGCGGGCACATTGCCCCGGTGCCACCGGCGGATCGTATCGATCGCGGAAGACGGATCAGAGAAGCCTAGACCAGACAGCGTTTTGACCGTACCCGGATCATCATCGACACCGGTGAACACGAGGTTGCCGAACGTGTGGTGCTCCGAGGCCCGGCTTTCCTGCGCAAACAGGCCATCATAGGCCGCCTGGACCAGCTGGCGCGTTTCCAGAAGATCGCGGTCGAACATAGCCAGCGCGTCATAGCCGCAGAGGTAAGCCAGGCTTTCGCGTTCCGCAGGGTCGGCGGGCACGGTATGGGTCTGCTCGTCCTGACGCATCTGGATGCGGTGTTCCACGTTGCGCAGCGCCTTGTAGGCCGTCTCCAGCGTCTCAGACGTCTTCTGAGCCACGACACCCGCACCGACCAGCGCCGCGAGCGCGCCGAGGGTTGTATTGTTGCGCAAGGCCGGATCGCGCCCACCCAGGATCAGCTGCTGGGTCTGGACGAAGAACTCGATCTCACGGATTCCGCCCGGCGAAAGTTTCACATCCGGCGACACCGACCCGAACTCGTCGGCGCCGACCTTGGTGTTGATCATCCGTTTGATCGCCTGGATGTCGCCGATAGCCCAGTAGTCGAGATGCCGGCGCCAGACATAAGGTTCCATCCGTGAAAGGAACTTCGCCGCAGCCGCCATGTCTCCGGCAGCCGGGCGGCCCTTGATCCAGACCATGCGCTCCCAGTTCTGGCCGACGCTCTCGTAATAAAGCTCCGCCATCTCGGTCGAGACCGCCAGCGGGGTGGAGCCCGGATCGGGACGCAGGCGCAGGTCCGTCCGGAAAACGTAGCCGCCCGCCGTCGTCTCATCCATGATCCGCACAAGATCGCGCGCCACGCGCTGCGCCGCATCGCCGGGATCGCGCTCGCCGCCGTCGAACCGGTCGCGGTCGTAGAACACAGCGATGTCGATGTCGCTGGAATAGTTGAGTTCGAACGCCCCCATCTTGCCGAGCGCGATGGCGAAGATGCCATCGCCCTTCAGGCCGCGTGCGGTGAGCGCCGCGCGCAGGGCAGCCTCCAGCGACGCATTGGCGAAGTCAGTGAGACAGCGGGTCACGTCCATCACGTCCCGGCGGCCGGACAGGTCGTCGGCTGCCAGCGACAGGTGCACGGCGAGCTTCTCCGCCCGCAATGCCGTCATGGCTGCGTCC
>JBGSKU010000144.1:0-2995 GCA_041741055.1 Hyphomonas sp. | reverse complement strand
CTCACCCGGCGCAGGTCGAGCGATGCGGCATCCTCGCGCGGGGCAGGGTAGGGGCCTTCCGGCAGGGTGTCGGCCAGGCTCCAGATGCGCTGGGCAAACCGGCCGGCACCCTCGACGCCCGACTGGGTCCATTCGACATCGCGTTCCGGCGGGGAGTCCGACAGCACGAACCAGCGCGCGACGTCGGCGCCATAGGTGGCGACAATCGCATCCGGATCGACCGTGTTCTTCTTCGACTTCGACATCTTCTCGATGGCGCCAGCCTCGACATGGTTTCCGGTTGCGGTCTCGACCCAGTGGTTGCCGCGCTTCTCGACCATGCCTGGCTCAAGCCAGCGGCCATCCGCGGCGCGGTAGGTCTCGTGCGTGACCATGCCCTGCGTGAACAGGCCGGCGAAGGGCTCGCCAGAGGGCAGATCCAGTTCGCCGCAATCGCGCATCGCCCGCGCGAAGAAGCGCGAGTAGAGCAGGTGCAGCACGGCATGTTCGACGCCGCCGACATATTGATCGACCGGCAGCCAGTAGGCGCGCTCGGCCGGATCATCACAGCTGGCGAAGCGGGCATAGTACCAGGAGCTGTCCACGAACGTGTCCAGCGTGTCGGTCTCGCGTCGCGCCGGCGTGTTGCAGTTCGGACAATTCACATGTTTCCAGGCCGGATGACGCTCCAGCGGATTGCCCGGCTGGTCGAAGGTCACGTCATCGGGCAGGCGCACCGGAAGGTCTGCCGCCGGCACCGGCACGATGCCGCAAGCCTCGCAATGGATCACTGGAATCGGGCAGCCCCAATAGCGTTGGCGCGAGACGCCCCAGTCGCGCAGCCGGTAATTGACCGTACCCTGACCGTGTCCGGACGCCTCGATACGCGCAATCGCCTGGCGCTTGGCCTCGTCCACCGGCAACCCGTCCAGGAAGCCGGAATTGAAGATGCGGCCCGGGCCGGTATAGGCCTTGTCGTCCACCGCAAAGGTCGCAGGATCGGCGTCGGGCGGCAGAACCACTGGCACCACGTTCAGGCCGAACTTGCGGGCAAAGTCGATGTCGCGCTGGTCGTGCGCCGGGCAGCCGAAGATCGCTCCGGTGCCATAGCCCATCAGCACGAAGTTCGCGATCCAGACCGGCACCGTGGCGCCTTCGATGAACGGATGCGCCACGGTGAGGCCGGTATCGAAGCCCAGCTTTTCGGCTTTCTCGATTGCCTCCTCGCTGGTGCCGATTTGCGCACACTTCGCGCGGAAGGCTTTCAGCTCAGACGATTGACCGGCCAGCTGGATGGTCAGCGGATGGTCCGGCGAGATCGCCACGAAGCTTGCGCCGAACAGCGTGTCGGGCCGGGTCGTGAACACTTCGATGCCGCCTTCGAATCCGGCTGGTGCCTTGCCGCTGAAGTCGAAGCGCAGCTGCAGCCCTTCGGATTTGCCGATCCAGTTGGCCTGCATCGTGCGGACCTTTTCGGGCCAGCGCTCCAGTTTCTGGACTTCTGCGAGCAGATCATCCGCATACGCCGTGATCCGGAAGAACCATTGCGTCAGCTCGCGCTGCTCCACGACAGCGCCGGAGCGCCAGCCACGCCTGTCGATCACCTGCTCATTGGCGAGCACGGTATTGTCGACCGGGTCCCAGTTCACTTTCGAGGCCTTGCGATAGACGAGGCCTTTTTCCAGCATCTTCAGGAACAGGGCCTGCTGCGCGCCATAATAGTCCGGATCGCAGGTCGCGAATTCGCGGCTCCAGTCCAGCGACAGGCCGAGCTTCTTGAACTGCGCCTTCATGGCGTCGATGTTGGCATAGGTCCATTTGCCGGGATGGACGCCGCGCTCCATGGCTGCGTTTTCTGCCGGCATGCCGAACGCGTCCCAGCCCATCGGGTGGAGCACATTGTAGCCCTTG
Organism: Hyphomonas sp.; assembly: GCA_041741055.1. GTDB lineage: Bacteria > Pseudomonadota > Alphaproteobacteria > Caulobacterales > Hyphomonadaceae > Hyphomonas. Next base: position 1,105 of record JBGSKU010000144.1, on the reverse strand, counting down.
GCGCGGCGGTGACGGGCGACCACATCGCCCATCGCATAGTTGCGCACGTGGCCCATGTGCAGGCGCCCGGACGGGTAGGGGAACATCTCGAGGACGTACGCCTTCGGCGCGTCGCCGGCGTGTGCCGGAGATTTGGCTCGGAACAGGTCGGCTGCGGCCCAGGCATCACGCCATCTGGGCTCCGCAGCCTGCGGATCATACCGGGTTGCCATGGGGGGCTCCCTCTAAGGCATCAGAAGTAAAGTCGAAGTCCGGCCCTTTAGCCGATCTCGGATGCCTTAAGAAGTCGGGCCCGCTCAAGAATCTTGTTCTCGAGCTGCTGGGCCGTGTCGGGATCGACCGCCGCATCGGTCCACGCGCCTTCGGAATTGACCTGGCGATACAGGCTCACCTTCACGCCGTCCGCGCGCAGGCGCGAGTCAAGGATGTAGACGGTGGCCTTGATCCGCTCGTCGGGTGCGGTCTCGAAGCTCTTCCAGTCATAGATTATGAGACCGCCGACCGGGTCTGCGCTGGTCACCGGCAGGGCGGCCATCGTGTCCAGCGAGGCGCGCCACAGATAGGGGTTGGCCACGCTCACGGATTCAGCCGCTGCGACCGCCGCCTTGTTCTTGCCACCCGAAGATTGGCAGCCGGTCACGGCGATCACGGCTGCCATGGCAGCAACGGTTGTCAGCTTCATCATTGTCTCTGTTCCCGGATGCAAGACCTTGTTCACGGGGCGTGTATAACAAGGGGGTCTAGGCCTCGCCAGTGTTGTTCTGCGCAAGGCCGCGCGATCAGCTTTCACGCAGGAGCCGCTTCATGCGCCAGCATCTGACAGGTTTGGTCCTCGCTTGCGCCGCCGTGGCCGCGCCCGCCGGCGCCCAGGATGTCTGGGACGATCCGGGCGGCATCGAAACCTCGGCCACCTATGAAATCGGCGCCGTCCTCGCGCCGGACGCTGACGAGTCTGCGCTTTATGTCCTGCGCGGCGGGTTCGAAGCGAACTTCGTGCTCGAGAACGGCGCGGAGGTGGGCGTGCGCACGTCCGCAGCCCTCGGCAAGGACCATCCGGACCGGGCCGGTTTCAGCGGCGTGTTCGGCCCGTCCCAGCCCGCATCCG
>JBGSKU010000143.1:0-3125 GCA_041741055.1 Hyphomonas sp. | reverse complement strand
AGACATTGCCATGCATGTCGAACAGGCCGAAACCGTTGGGCTGGAACAGGCCGACAGGCGTGGTGCGGGCGCGAAAGGTGTTGGCGCTGCCCGGAACCGGGTGGACGCTGCCATTGAAGTTGGCCTCTTCGGTCGATAGCTGGTTGCCGGACGCAAAGCGCGTGGTTGTGCCGGCCCGGCAGCAGAATTCCCACTCCGCCTCGGTCAGCAGCCGGTAGCGCTGGCCGGAGGTGGCGCTGAGCCAGTCGCAATAGCCGCGCGCGTCATCCCAGGAGACATTGATCACCGGGCGTTCCGCGCGCCCGAACCCGGCATCCGGCGGCCGGTAAGGTGATGCGGTGAGGTCGCAATACTGATCCCATTCCGCAAACGTGACGGGGTACTTTGCAACGGCCAGCGGCGCCGGCAACCGCACGAAATGTTGCGGGCCCTCATTGGCGAGCCTGGCCGGTTCCCGGGGCGGGGAGCCCATGCGGAAGCCGCCGGGCGGGACGACGGTCAGGAGCGGCGCGTAAGGGAGATCGCGGAATTCGGTGCCGAAGACCGGCGCCTCGCCGATCCCTTCCGCCGATTGTGTGCCGTCGTGCCAGAGTCCGGACGCGGCGCCGGTCTCAGTCACGACGGTCTGTAAGCGGACAATTGCCGCCGCAATCCGGTCCCTTGCCGTGAGCAGTTCGGTGTGGAATTCGGTGAAGGGGCGGGGAATGAGATGGGGCGCCAGCGTCTCGGTCCGCACCGGCACCAGCTTGCCGGACTGCCTGGCAGATTCCGCTTCGGATATGACCCAGTCCGACGCCGTCGAATGTCTGGACCAGACCACGACGACACAGGACGCCGCGCGCAGCTCGCGGTCGATCTCCTGTCGGAAGGTGTTGCCGGCCAGGAGGCTGGTGTCCCACCACACGCTGAACCCCCGGCGCACGAGGTCGTCGGCGAGCGATTGGACCTGCGACCGGTCGGATTTCGAATAGCTGATGAAGACGTCAGCCATCGCGGGCGCCGCCGCTCCGGCCGTGTCTCTGCACGAGGCCGGCCGCGTCAGGTCGCATACGGATCAAATGCCTCATCGAAGCTTTCGATCCGGCGCGTGCGGGCATGCCAGGTGTTTTCGGCGAGGCGCTCGAAGACGCGTTCAACCGCCTCCGGTTTGGTGGGGCGCAGCTTGGCGATCAGGGTGACACTGTCATCTGCCCGCGCGACATGGACCATGTGCGTGGAGGTGCTCTGGCCCGTCTGCAGGGCTTTCTCGATGGCGGCGTTGACGGCGGCGCCGACCTGCGTGCGGTCCAGGGTCTCGGCGGGCATCGGCCCTTGAAGGGGCTTGATATCGAGTTCGAGGATCCAGCGCGTGATCTTCGATAGCTCATCGTCGATCACCCGGCGGCGCGTGTGTATCTGCTGCGCCATTTCGCGGAGGGGATTGGGTTCAGGCGTCTTCTTGCGCCCGGCAGCCGCGCTCACGATCCAGAGAACGACAACACCGATACCAGCGAACCAGAGCCATTCCATCTGCGCATCCCCTGACGAGACCATGGCGGGATATTTTGGGGATCATACGCCTGTGGCGGCCATCCGGAAAGGCGTGCCGGACCGGTACGCAACCGGATAGCGCCCCGCCGGACGCGGACGCCTGTGACAGGTCCGGTACGGCGAGGCGCCAGCGGTGATATCATGACACCGGCCGTAGCGGCCCGGGCAGGTTATTCCGGTGTTTCGTCCGTGGCTTCTTCGACCGCGTCCCCGACAGCGTCGACAGGATCGTCGTTTTCATTGCCGGTCACTTCGTCGATGGCTTCGCCGGCATTCTCCAGAACGCCGTCGCTGTGATCGACGTCGCCGGTGGTGGCTTCCTCGATGGCAGAATCCATCTTCTCGCCTTGCTTTTCAGCCGATTCGCCAGGGCCACAGGCCGCCAGCACGAGTCCGCCGAAAGCCACGAGGCCGAGGGTGGTGAGTTTCTTCATGGGATAGCTCCTCAGTTGAAACGCTCTTGCGGGGAGGGACAGCGCGTCTGCGCCGGGCATGTGTCCGGTGCGCCGGACCAGGCAAGAACGAGCCGGCAGAAGGCCCTCGCACTATGGTCGCAATGTGGCGCTGTGCAGGTGAAACTGAGTTTGGCGGTTGATCCGCCCCTGCGCCCGATGGATGCTTGAAGTTGAAGGAAAGGGCGCTCAAGCCGTGCGCCGCCTTGCCGAGGGGGCGACGACGCGTGCCGACATCTGCGCCAATACCTGCGATCGCGCGCATCGGGCACGAGCGCGAACCGGTGCTCATCATCGACGGGTTCAGTTCCGATCCGGACGCGCTGGTCGAGAAGGCTGCGGGCGAAACCTACAAAACCCTGGGCCCGCATTATCCCGGCGTGCGCGCGCCGCTGGGTGCACACTACCTGTCCGAGCGGATGGATCTTTTGCAGAAGCTGCTGTCGGAAGTGTTCGGTCTGCAGGATGGGGCGAACCTCATCGAGTGCAATTTCTCGCTGGTGACGACCCCGCCCGCCGGTCTTGAGCCGTTGCAGCGCCTGCCGCATTTCGACTCCACCGATCCGGGGCGACTGGCCGTGCTGCATTACATGTGCGGGCCGGAAGGCGGCGGCACCGCGTTTTACCGCCACCGCAAGACAGGCTTCGAAACGGTGAGTGCGTCGCGGGTGGAGGACTATGCGCTGCACCTTGATGACGAGATTGAGCGCGGGGGCGTGCCGCCCGCGGGCTACATGCAGGGCGACACGCCCCTGTTCGAACAGATCTACCGGGTGAAGGCGGCGTTCAACCGGCTGGTCATCTATCGCGGCTGGACGCTGCACGCCGGGCTGGTGCCCGAAGGCCATACGCTGCCGGCCGATCCGCGCACCGGGCGGCTGACGATCAATACATTCCTTCAGGCGAGATGAAACCGGCGAGCGGATAGTCCGCCTCGGCAACATCGCGCGACGGGCCGGACGGTCGCGCGCGGCTGGAATACAGATGGAAATGGCCAGCCTGCCAGGACGCGGCGGAAAAGGCGTGATGGCGTTCGGCCCAGGCGCGGGCCTCTTCGAGCGGTGTGCCATGGCAATAGGCGAGTGTGACGTGGGGCGTGAACGGTGCGCGTTCGAGCGGCAGGCCGAGACGGCGGGCGGCGCG
>JBGSKU010000142.1:0-1960 GCA_041741055.1 Hyphomonas sp. | reverse complement strand
GGCGAGCGTGGCGGCCTCGCTCGGGCTGACCGGACGGTTCACCGACAAGATGCCGCTCAACATCCTGCTCGCCCCGGTGATCCTGGCGGCGCTGCCACAGGCGCGGGTGATCTGCCTGCGGCGCCATCCGGCCGATACCGTGCTCTCGAACTACCGGCAGATGTTTGCGACCAGCTTCTCCTATTACAACTATGCCTACCGGCTGGAGGATACCGCCCGCTACTATATCGCGTTCGACCGGATGGTGCGGGCGTTCGAGGCGGCGCTGCCGGCCGGCCGGTTCATGGTGGTACATTACGAGAAGGTGGTGACGGATCTCGAGACGGAGACACGCCGGCTGCTGGACTTCTGCGGCCTGCCTTTCGAGCCGGCCTGCCTGGCCTTCCACGAGAATGCGGCGCCGGTGGCAACGGCGAGTTCGGCGCAGGTGCGCGAGCCGCTCTACACCTCGGCGCTGGCCCGGTGGAAGCGGTATGAGGCCGGGCTGAAACCGGCGCTCGACCTGCTTGACGCGGCGGGCTGCCTTGCGCCCGGAGAAAGAACCGCTACCTGAAGGGGGCGGCGCCGGTCAGATCGCCAAAGTCAGAGGGACAATCCAACATGAAACATCGCCGCCTGGGCAAGAGTGCCATCTACGTGTCCGATATCTGCATGGGCACCATGACCTTCGGGACACAGACCGACGAGAAGGAGGCGTTCCGGATTCTCGACGCCAGCCTCGATGCCGGCATCAACTTCTTCGACACAGCCGAGAACTACCCCGTGCCGCCGGACATCAAGTATGGCGGCCTGACCGAGGAAATCTTCGGGCGCTGGATGAAGACCAAAGACCGCGACGCGATCATCCTGGCCACCAAGGTGTGCGGGCCGTCGCATGGCTGGATCAAGGGATCGCAGCGCGCCGGCATGACGGCGCTGGACCGCCACAATATCCGCCGCGCGGTGGAGGCGAGCCTGACCCGTCTGCAGACGGACTATATCGACCTCTACCAGACCCATTGGCCAGACCATGGCGTTGCCTATGACGAGACGATGGAAACCCTGGACGAGCTGTGCCGCGAAGGCCTGGTGCGGATCGTCGGCTGTTCCAACGAGGACGCCTGGGGCCTGATGAAGTCCATCGAAGCCTCCAACCGTCTCGGCGCGGTGCGCTACCAGACGATCCAGAACAATTTCTCGCTGAACAACCGCCGCTTCGAGGATGCGCTGGCGAAAGTGTGCCGCGAGGAAGGCGTGAGCCTGATCCCCTACTCCCCGATCGGCGGCGGCGTGCTGTCCGGAAAATACCAGAACGGCGCGACGCCGGATGGTGCGCGCTTCTCGCGCTATATCAACCTGGGCGGCCGCCACACCATGATGGCGCAGCGCTTCGTCAACGAGAAGACGCTGGCCTCCACCGAGCGCTTCATGCAGATCGCTGCCGAGGCCGGCATCAGCGTCGTGACGCTGGCGACCGCCTGGTCGAAGCAGCATGACTTCGTGGCCTCCACGATTGTCGGTGTTTCGAAATTCGATCAGCTGGCGGACATTCTGGCGGCGGCGGATCTTGAACTGTCGCCGGAGGTGATGAAGGCCTGTGACCAGGTGACGAAGGAAATTCTGTACCCGATGGGGTGAGTTGGGGGGCTGCCCCCCTCCGTCAGCCGGCTTTGCCGTCTGCCACCTCCCCCGCTTCGCAGGGGAGGATGAGTCCGCGACCGGATGCACCATTGTCCTCCCCTGCGAAGCGGGGGAGGTGGCTGCGCAGCAGACGGAGGGGGAACACTCAAGACGTGTTCCACACGCCTTCGAGCGCCGCCTGCGCCCCCCAGCTTGTGTAATTGATGCGGTCGAGGGTGAGGGCGTCGAGCGCGGCGGAGACCCGGCCGGGCATCAGGCCCCAGGGGCGGATCGGCATTGTACGGACCGGTTTGCGGGCGGCTTTCAGCGCGGCGCGGCGTCGGGCCATCCAGAGGGCGAG
>JBGSKU010000141.1:0-10064 GCA_041741055.1 Hyphomonas sp. | reverse complement strand
GCGCCCCGCCGCTCCCAGATGCGCAGCCGGTCCACCTGGTCGAGACCCGCATGCGCGCTGTCCAGCGCATAGTCTTCCGGCGCCATCTTCACCGGATCGTTCATCTCGATGAACACCAGCGGCTCCGGCGCTTCGCCCGGCCAGTCGAACGATGCCCGGGCTTCGCAGCGCACGGCGTCGACGAGGCGTGAGAAATGCCCGCGCCGGCGCTCGGCCGCGTCCACGAAGATGTAGCTCAGCGATACGGTCAGGTCCGCGCCGTCGCCGGCAAAGGCGATGAAGTTCGCCGCGCCCAGCACGCGCCCCGCCTCGCCTTCGGTCATGAGGATCACGATCTCGCGGTAGGGTCCGTAGAGCGCGCTGAGGCGGGCATAGGCTGCGCCTTCATTCAGCGCGAGACAGGCCTTGAACCCGTCGAGGTCTTCCTTTTCATCCGCAAGGATGAAGGCGGCGTCATAGGCCCTGAAAAAGCGCAGGAGGCGGGGATCGCGCTCGCCGGTGAACACATGCATGAACACCCCGTTGCCGAGGTTTTCACAGCGGTCGCGGCCAGAAAGGGCAGTCACAGTCATCGCCGCGATCACGTCGCATGACCGACCGATCTGTCAACGGCTTTTTGAACCCCCACCCTGGCAAGACTTGTATTGCAGGAAAGCCTGTGATGTCTCGGCAGGGCAGCAACGTGGTGGGCACTCATGCGGCGGATACTCCTGGTCCTTGTCCTGATCCTGATCGCCGGGGGCGGCGCGGTCGCGGCCTATTTCCAGTTCCAGCCGAGGCCGACCAAGCACCACCCCCGCTTCGGCACCGATTGTGTCCAGCTGCTGACACCGGCCACCGCCAATGCTGTGGAATGCGTCCGCGTGCTGTTCGGCACGAACCGCGAAATGGTGCTGACCGGCCTTGAGCCCGGCCTCGCCGAAGAGGTCGACACGAAGGATGTTCTCTCCATCGATGTGAAGCGGCTGCAATTCGGCCGCGCGGATGTCTGGCTGCCCAGGCTGGTCGAGGAGGGTGGCTCGCGCGATCGCGGCGAAACGCCGATCCTCAACGGCCCGGCGCCGCAAGACCCCGGCGAGCTGGCGAAATACGTGTTCCTTACACGCATCACCAAGGCGGGCAGCGAGGCCTTCCTGGCCGAAATGGATGACGCCCTCAAAGACCGCAATTCCGACTCGGTCCTGTTGTTCGTGCATGGCTTCAACACGCCCTTCGAGGATGCGCTGATCCGTTCGGCACAGCTTTCGGTGGACCTGTCGCGCCGCAATGTCTTTGATGTCGGCGTGCCGGTCCTGTTCAGCTGGCCCTCGGCCGGACAGGTTTCGCTGGACGACTATCGCGGCGACCAGGACCGTTCCATCGCGGCCGCGCCCTATCTCGAACAATTCCTTGACGTGATCACCGACAATGCGGAAATCCACCGCATCAACATCATCGCCCATTCCATGGGCAATCGCATCCTCACCCAGGCGCTGGAATCCTACGCTGCAGATTATCTTGAGCGGCACGGGCGCGACGATCTCGAGTTCCGCATCATCCTTGTTGCCGCCGATGTTGACCGCGACATCTTCGAGGCGACTACCGGCATCCTCGACAACCTGCAGGCCAACGTCACGATCTACACGTCCGACGCCGACCGTGCGCTGCACGTTTCCGAGATTGTCAACAGCAAGCTGCGCCTCGGCGACACCAATGGCGACAAGCCGTTCATCCGCGCCAATCCTTATTATCAGACCGTCGATGCCACCGGCATCGCCACCGAACTCTTCGGTCTCGGCCACAACTATTATTCCGACAATCCCTTCATCCTGGGCGACATCGTCTGCGCGCTCGCCGAGGCCAATCCCGAACTGCGCGCGCTGGAGCGGCGTCGCTATGGCGGCGTGCCGGACGGGCTCGAATACTTCCGCGTGAACGCGGCTGTTGCGCCCGCCGACCAGGATTGCTCACTCTACCGCACGGCATTCCCGCCTGGCGCAGACCGGGGCGCCGCTGTCGCACCCGCCTCAGTGCCCGCCGAGCCAGCGCCCGAGATGAGGGAAGAAAGCGCGCCGCCTGAACTGGAGATGGAGGCGCCTGATGAGGTCGTCGTGCCCATGCCCGAACCGGAACTTGCCCCGGTGCCATTGCCCCGCATGTCGCCGCCTCCGCCCCCGCCGCCAGCGGCGCCCGTCACACTTGCGCCCGTGCAGCTGATCCTGTGGGTGGAGGACCGCGAGGCCTTTGTCACCGAGGCGCAATACCGCGAACAGGTTCTGGCTCCGCTAGGCGCTGCGCCGCTGGAGCAAGTGGTGATCGAGGCGCATACGGACAGTGTCGGCGACGCCGAGGCGAACCGCGCGCTCAGCCAGCGCTGGGCCTTCACGATGCGCGACTGGCTTGTGATGGACGGTGTCGATCCGGCCATCATCAGCGCGCAGGGTTATGGCGAGGACCGGCCGCTCGTCGATGTGCCCGATGAAACCGCCGAGCCACGCAACCAGCGCATCGAGATCACAATCTATTACGCTCAGTAAGCGGATCTTTCAGAAGGAAACTGCCTTGTCGTCGCGCCATCTTGTCGATCCGGAACTGCTGCCCTTTCTGGAGGCCTTCCCGACGCTGACCTTGTCTGCAGACAATATCGCCGCGGTTCGCGCCGCGCGTATGAGCCTGCTGGACCAGATTCCGCCCGTGCCCGATACCGTCGAGGTGATGGAGGTGCATGTGCCGGGCCCTGAGGGTGCGCCGGATGTCCGGGTGAAGATCTACCGCAGGAAGGAGGGCGCCGCCGTCCGGCCGGCGATCCTGCACCTGCATGGCGGCGGGTATGTCCTCGGCAGCCCGGAATTCTCGGCGCCCTTCTGCGCGCAATGGGCAGCCACGTTCGATGCAGTCGTGGTCGCGCCGGCCTACCGGCTCGGCCCGGAAACGAGTTATCCTGGAAATGTCGAGGACGCCTATGCCACGCTTGCCTGGGCGGTGAAGCAGGCCGGTGCGCTCGGCATCGACACGGGCCGCATCGCGGTGGCCGGAGAGAGCGCTGGCGGCGGTCTCGCCGCGAGTCTCGCCCTGCTGGTGCGCGACCGGCGCGAATACAGTTTCTGCCATCAGCAGCTGATCTTTCCGATGATTGACGACCGTACGGCGGTCCGCATGGACCTCTCGCCGATGTATGGCGAATTCGTCTGGAGCAACCGGTCAAACCATTTCGGCTGGCAAAGCCTGCTCGGCGAGCCGCCCGGCAGTGAAGGCGTCTCGCCCTATGCGGCGGCCGCGCGCGCGGAAAACCTGAAGGGCCTGCCGCCGGTCTTCATGGCCACCGGCTCGCTTGATCTGTTTACGGAAGAAAATCTCGATTATGCCAAGCGCTTGATGGCAGACGGCGTGCCGGTCGAGCTGCACGTCTATCCCGGTGCGCCGCACGGCTTCATGCAGTGGATGAAAGCCGGCGTGTCGAAAGCCTATGCCCGCGACGCCATGGCAGCCATGGCGCGCGGGCTGAAGGTTGCTGTTTAAGCCGAGGCCGAGGCGCGCAACATCCAGGCTGTCTTCTCGGCAATCTGGGCCCGCTGGGTGAACAGGTCCACCGAAACGGGGTCATGCGTCTTCTCGCCGATCTTGATGCCGGCCTTGGCCGCCTTGCTGACGGCCTCATGACCGGCGGCCAGGTTCTTCACCATCTCGGCCGCATCGGGCACGCCCTTGTCGGGTTTGATGGTCGCGTGTTCCAGCATCTCGGCCGACGAACCCGGCGCGAAATGCCCCAGCGCACGGATGCGTTCCGCGATCTGGTCCAGCGCCAGCCAGAGTTCATTGTACTGCGTCATGAACATGCCGTGCAGCTCGTTGAAGCGCGGCCCGGTGACGTTCCAGTGATAGCCGTGCGTCTTGACGTAGAGCGCATAGGTCTCGCCCAGCAGCACTTTCAATGCGTCCGCCGACTGCTTCCGCGCCGCATCGCTCAGTCCGATATCAATTGACATTGCAGGTATCCTTTCGAATGTCTCATTCTATACACCCTAGGTGGGAGCCCGGCTTGCGCCATTCAAATGAGTATTCTTTGAGGCCGCTATAGACTGCGTCTATGACAGGGATGCGCAGAACCGCTGAATACGCACGAGCGCTTCCTTGAGGATCGCATCCGAGGTCGCGTAGGAAATCCGGAACGTGCCCGGCAATCCGAACGCCTCGCCGAATACCAGCGCCACCTTCTCGTGTTCCAGCAGCTCGCTCGCGAACGTCTTGTCGTCGGCGATCACCACGCCCGACGCGCTTTTCTTGCCGATCAGTTCGGCGCAGGACGGATAGACATAGAACGCGCCTTCCGGCTTCGGGCAGATGAGCCCCACCGCCTTGTTGAGGCCCTCGACCATCAGGTTGCGCCGGCCCTGATAAGCGGCGCGGAAGCCCGGCAGGAAATCCTGCGGTCCGTTCAGCGCCTCGACGCTCGCCCACTGGCTGACGGAGCAGGGATTGGAGGTCGACTGATCCATCACCTTGCGCATCGCGCCGATCAGCTTTTCCGGCCCGGCCGCATAGCCGATCCGCCAGCCGGTCATCGCATAGGCCTTGGACACGCCGTTCATCGTCAGTGTGCGGTCATAGAGCGACGGCTCCACCTGCGCGATGGTGGCATATTCGAATCCGTCATAGACGAGGTGTTCGTACATGTCGTCCGTCAGCACCCAGACTTGCGGATGGCGCAGCAGCACATCCGCCAGCGCTTTCAGTTCGGCGGCGGTATAGGCCGCGCCGGTCGGGTTCGAGGGCGAGTTCAGGATCAGCCACTTCGTCTTCGGCGTGATCGCGGCGTCCAGCTGCTCGGGCAGCAGCTTGTAGTTCGAATTCGGGCCGCAGCTGACGGTCACAGGTGTGCCGCCCGCCAGCAGCACCATCTCCGGATAGCTCACCCAATAGGGTGCCGGGATCACCACCTCGTCGCCGGCATTCAGCGTGGCCATGAACGCGTTGAACAGTACGGCCTTGCCGCCCGGCGAGACGTTCACCTGCGAGGGCTTGTAGGTCAGGCCGTTCTCGCGCGCGAACTTGGCGCAGATCGCTTCTTTCAGTTCCGGAATACCGTCCGAGGGCGTGTACTTCGTCTTGCCTTCGCGGATCGCGCGAATGGCGGCTTCCTTGATGTTCTCGGGCGTGTCGAAGTCCGGCTCGCCTGCGCCAAGGCCAATCACGTCCAGGCCCTGCCGTTTCATTTCGTTGGCCTTGGTCGTCACGGCGATCGTGGCGGAAGGTTTCACGCGCGAGATGGCATCGGAAAGCTGGATATCGGCGGCCATGGAAGGCAGGTCCTTTGTGCAGGAGGGCAGGCGGCGCACGCATACCGGGGCGCCCCCGTCTCCGCAAGGCATGCGGGAGGCTGCGCCGCGAAAGGGTTTGGTTTCCTGCCGATTTTCCCGTTTAGGAAAAATTTGATCGGAATATTGGCTGATCCGTAAAATAATTCGGCCATTCTGTTAACACGGGCGACAAGCTTCAGGCCGTTGGGCTGGCCCGGAGGTTCAAAATGGATGGTTTCACCTGGAAGGCGCGGATCGAATCCGCGCTCTCGGGAGTCGGGCTTGACCTGCACGACATGGTCCGCCGCTTCGCGCAATATCTGGAAGGACTGCAGACGTCCGAGAAGCTGGTCCTCGCCGGCGTGCTGATGATGGGAATGTTTTTCCTGCTTCTGCACCACTTCCAGGGCCGCCGGGAAGGAGAAGAGGCGAGCGTGCGCTTCGCTGGCTCGATGTTCCTGTTCGTCGCGGCAGCCGCGGTCTTTGGCTGGATGGCATCCGGTCAAACGGCATAGCGCCCTTCCGGCGCCGCCCGGGGTGAACTATCTGTGGGGCATGAGCGAGAATCACACCGGCGCCGCGCCCCCGCGCGGCGTCGACGTCATCAAGGACAACCTGACCCGCCTGCCGTCCAAGCCGGGCGTCTACCGCATGTTCGGCGAAGTGGACGAGGTCCTGTATGTCGGCAAGGCGCGCGACCTGAAGGCGCGGGTGTCCAGCTATGTCCGTCTCGGCGGCCATACCCAACGCATTGCCCGGATGATCTCGCAGACCCGGCGCATGGAATTCGTCGTCACCGAAAGTGAAACCGAAGCCCTGTTGCTTGAGGCGAGCCTCGTCAAATCCCTGAAGCCGCGCTTCAACGTGCTGCTGCGCGACGACAAGTCGTTTCCCTACATCCTGATCCGCCGCAACCATGAGGCGCCGCAGATCAAGAAGTATCGCGGCAGCAAGCAGGACGAAGGCGACTATTTCGGGCCCTTCGCCAATGCCGGCGCCGTGATGCGCACGCTCGACACCTTGCAGAAGGCCTTCCTGCTGCGCACCTGCGAAGACAGCGTCTACCATGCCCGCACGCGCCCGTGCATGCTGCACCAGATCAAGCGCTGCGCCGCGCCCTGCGTCGGGCTGATCTCGAAGGAAGACTATACCGAGCTTGCCAACGAGGCCGCCGATTTCCTGCGCGGGAAGGGCGCCGACCTCCAGAAACGCCTCGCCGCCGAAATGGAGGCCGCAGCCGAGGCGATGGAATTCGAGAACGCCGCCCGCCTGCGCGACCGGATCCGCGCGCTCGCCCATGTGCGTTCGACGCAGGACGTGAACCCCGACGGGATCGAGGAGGCAGACGTCTTCGCCATCGCCATGGACGGCGGCGTCTCCTGCGTGCAGGTCTTCTTCATCCGCGCCGGCCAGAACTGGGGCGCCACGGTTCACTTCCCCCGCCACGAGCGTGATCAGCCGGCGGAGGAAATCCTCGCCGCCTTCCTCGTCCAGTTCTACGACAAGCGCCCGCCGCCGCGCCTGATCCTCCTGAATGAACTTCCCGAACAGTCAGACCTGATCGCGGAAGCCCTCAGCTTGAAGGCCGGACGGAAAATCGAGCTGCGCCGCCCCGAACGCGGCGCCAAGCGCGACCTCCTCACGCAGGCCGAGCGCAACGCCGCCGAGGCGCTCACCCGCAAGCTTGCCGAAACCGCGAGCCAGGAACGCCTGCTGCTGGAAGTGCAGAAAGTGTTCGAACTTCCGGAGGTTCCGGAGCGGATCGAGGTCTACGACAACTCGCACATCCAGGGCACGAATGCCGTCGGCGGCATGATCGTCGCGGGCCCCGAAGGCTTCCGCAAGCAGGCCTATCGAAAGTTCAATATCAAGGATTCCGATCTCGTGCCGGGCGATGATTTCGGCATGATGCGCGAGGTGATGCGCCGCCGCTTCTCGCGCGCGCTGAAGGAGCGTGAAGCGGGGCAGGACCAGGACTGGCCGGACCTCGTCCTCATCGATGGCGGCCTTGGCCAGCTCAATGCCACCATCGAAACCCTCGCCGAGCTTGGTCTGACCCCGGACGATGTGACCCTCGTCTCGATCGCCAAGGGCGTCGACCGCAATGCCGGCCGCGAGCAGTTCTTCCGCCCGGGCCGCGCCCCCTTCAAGCTGCCGGAAAACGCCCCCGTTCTTTATTACCTCCAGCGCCTGCGCGATGAGGCCCACCGCTGGGCCATCGGCGCCCACCGCCAGAAACGCGCCGCCGAAGCGGCCCGCTCCCCGCTCGACGAGATTGAAGGCATCGGCCCGACCCGCAAGAAAGCGCTGCTCCACCATTTCGGCTCCGCCCGCGGCGTCTCGCGCGCCAAGGTGGCCGATCTCATGCAGGTCGAAGGCGTCAACGAAGCCCTCGCCATCCGCATCCACGGGCATTTCAACGGCGGCTGATCTGCCACAGGCCGTCAGCCTGCGGACGGGTTTTCCTGCGCGGCCTTCGCCGCCAGATAGCTGTCCATCAGCAGGACCAGTTCGTCCTCCAGTGCCTCCGGCGCCAGTTCGAGTTCAGGCTCCGCCGCCGCAGAACGCAACAGGCAGATCACGGCATGGGTCAACACAAAGGCGGTCTCCTTCGTCATTTCGAAACCGAATTCCCGCCGGCCGCTCAACGAGTCGAAGAACATCGCGTGCTGTTCGCTCAGCACCGATTCACCGCGCGTCCGGAACAGGGCATCAGACAGCGCGATCCGGGTCGCCGGCGATCCGGCGATACCGGACATGATCGCCTTCACGATGGCCCGCACCGAGCCGGTTTCCGGCGATTCCAGAATGATGCTGGTAATCCGCTCCCGTGTCGCTTCGGCCTGGCGTTGGCCCATCGCAGCGAGGATCGCCTCGCGGTCCTCGAAATACTGGTAGAGCGTGCCGATGCTGACGCCGGCCCGTTCGGCGATCAGGTTTGTGGTCAGGCGGGCCTCGCCGTCCTCTTCCAGAATCTGAAACGCCGCCTCCAGAACTGCACCGACGGTTGCCTGCGCACGGGCTTGTTTTGGATTTCGTCTTTTCTTTTCAGTCACTTATGCGTCTCCCCCGACGCCCGCTCGTGTTTCTGCTTATGCGAGTGGAAAATCTGAGGATTACTTACATTATTGTACTGCCGGTGCCAATCCAGCGCGCCAAAGGAGTCAGGATGCAGGTTTCGCTCGAACATGTCCGCCAGCGCATTGCGTTCCAAAAGGACGCCTTGCCTGTGATGTACGGCGAGGTCGATTTCTCGGCCACGCCGGAGCGTTACACCGACGACATCTCGGTCTCCTCGATGGCGGCCTATGCGGACAGGTTCCCGCCGCCGCCCGCCGATATGGTCGAGCGCGTGAAGGCTTACACGATGCTGGGCGATGTCACCGCAGACGCCTATGCCGCGCTGATTCCGCAATATGGTTTCAAGCGGCTCGTCGGCATGCTGCAGCAGGCCTGCGAGCGAGGCGTCGAGGCGGTGACCGATGCGCCGCCGGAGCTTGTCGCCCTGATCCGCGAAATGGAGACGAAGCCAGTCTGGCTCGACATGGACCTCGTGCGCAAGGGTGCCGAACTGAACCGTCTGCCGATGGCCATCTTTGCGCCCTGGACCATCCGGGGCGCTTTCCTTGCCACCTTCATGAACAAATATACCGCGCTGCCCATGGCGCTGACCGGCACCCTGTCCAACACTACCGCTGCCAAGCGCGTCAACGAAACGGCTACCTTCTTCACCGTCACCACCTTGCCCGGCGCGCTGGAGCCGCACGGGGAGGGGTTCAAGGCGGCGGCCATGGTGCGCCTGATGCACTCGATGGTGCGGTTCAATGTGCTGCGCGGCATGAGCGGTTGGGACAAGTCCGTCTACGGAATACCAATTCCGCAGGTCGACCAGATGCCCGCCGGCCTGATCGATGTGTTCCTGCTGGCCTACAAGATGAAGGAAGAAGGCCGCACCGATTTCACGGCGGACGAGCGCGCCCGCGTTGAATTCAGCCGCTATCGCTGCGTCCTGCTCGGCCTGCCGGAAGACCTGCTGATGGACACGCCCCAGGGCATCATCGACATCATGAACGCCCGCAGTGCCTCCATCCGCCAGGCCTTCGACGACGCGACCTGCGGTGCGTTGGTGCGCGCCACTATGGCCGCCTACCTTCCGCCCGATCGTTCGCTCGGCAACCGAATCCGCAACACGCTGGAAGGCCGCGTCGCCCGCCTCGTGCTGGTCAAGAATTTCCTCGGCGGCAATGCCCAGGCCGCCCGCGACATGGGTGTGCCGGTCGGCCCGGTGGACTATGCCATCGGCATCATCATCCTCTCGATGATCACGCTCAAGACCGCGCTCTACAGTCTCGCCCTGCAGACGCCCGGCCTGAAGGGCATGGCGGACCGGCGCCTGGTCGCGAAGATCCGCCGACTGCTGCGCCGTTATGGCAATGCCGAGTTCACGACGAACGCCGAAGCCTACCGCCCGGCCCCCGGCGCGGTCGCCGTCAAGCCCGGTTAAGGATTGAGGGGCTTACACCCGCGCCCCTTATCCCCTATATTATCCCTGTCTTCGGACTATGGCGATAAATGCGCGTGTAATAAGCGGCTCGGACCCGGGGGCGGTACCCGGCAGCTCCACCAAAAGGCGGCTTCGAAGCCGCCTCCTGATGGGGCTGAAATAGTGTCGACGGACGTGTAAAGACGAGGCTTTCGCTCGCTTGAGCTGCGTTAGAAGCTCAAAAGCAAATAGTTGCAAACGACAACTTTGCTGAGGGCGAACTGCTCGCCGCGTAAGCGGTGACG
>JBGSKU010000140.1:0-5154 GCA_041741055.1 Hyphomonas sp. | reverse complement strand
CCTGATTCTGGCGATCCAGGGGTCGGCATGGCTTTTCATGTCGCTGCCGGCCGGCGTCAGCACCCCCCGGCTGGTCGGCAGCGGGCGGTCCGGTTCTGCCGGCTCAAAGGCCTTCGGCAGATCGGACATGACCTGGCCCCGGCGGCGCGGGGGCATGTCCCAGCCGTCATCGGCGCTGTTCAGCAGCGACGTCGCGGAGTCCGGAGCATCCAGGTCGAAGGTCATTGCACATTCATCGCCCGGTTCCGGTTAACGACCCGTTAGGGAACTGGAGCGCAGCGCGGAAGTTAAGGCCGCACCCCTCGTCGATTCAGCACTTTCGCTGGAATTTAACGCGCTGGTCAGTTCCCGGTAAGGCGTGATTCGGAAGTTGGGCGCATTGTGTCTTCATTGCTGAAGGGGAAACCTTGAGAGTTCCGCCAAGGCGTTCGGGTGAGTTCGGGTTTGAATAAAAAAGGCGGCGCTACCCCCGGGTAGCGCCGCCTTTCAGGTTTCGGGGCCGGTGCGGCCTAGTCGTCGCGCAGCGTGCGTTCCTTGCGCTCGTGACGCTCCTGCGCTTCGAGACTGAGGGTGGCAGTCGGGCGCGCTTCAAGGCGGCGCAGGCCGATTGGCTCGCCCGTGGCTTCGCAATAGCCGTAAGTTCCGTCTTCGATGCGGCGGATTGCCGAGTCGATCTTGGCGATCAGCTTGCGCTGGCGGTCGCGCGTACGCAGCTCGAGGGCCTTGTCGCTCTCGGCCGAGGCGCGGTCGACGATGTCCGGCAAAGAGCCCGACTCGTCCTGGAGATTGTGGATCGTCTGCTTGGCACCGTCGAGGATGTCGGCCCTCCAGGCCTCGAGCAGCCGCCGGAAAAAGGCGAGCTGACGCTCGTTCATGAACTCTTCGTCTTCGGAGGGGCGATAGTCGTCTGAAAGATCGATGCTCACCGCAGTCTCCTTCACTCGTTTCCGTGCCATATAGATCGACCCTCGATTCGGCGCAATTGCTTGCGCTGTTATCTTTAGTTCAACAATATCAAGTCCTTAAGTCAAATTTACGACAATTCCCGTCAACTTTCGAGCATTTGGCGCAGTTCGACTGCGGCGCGCAGTGCAAGTTGCAGACCGGCTCTTGATCTTTGGGACCCCGGCAGTCTCTATGAACAGCGCCCCGCCCCTGCTGCATTTCCCACGGTTTTCCTGCCCAGATGGCCAAACAACGGAAACAACCCACCAAGCAGGCTGGCTGGATGCTGGCAGTGATGTTCAATTCGTTGCTGATCCTCCTGCCGGTGATCGCCTCCAATACCGTGAAAAAGGCCTATACCGGCGTCGGCGTGGCCGAGCAGCCGAATGTCGATGCCATCATGCAGACCAGCGAGCGCATGAGCGATGAGCTGAGGGCGCTGGGCCCGAGCGACAATGACCGCAAGCTGCCCTTCTGGCAGGACAAGGTGCAGCAATCGCTCGAGGACAAAGACGTCGATGCCCTGCGCGGCTACCTGCTGGCCGCGCCAGCGATGCTGGGCAATGATCTCGGTAAACAGGTGCGCGCCCGCGCCGAAGCCGAATCCAGAGGCACCGCAGAAGAACGCACAATCCGCGCTGCGCTCCAGAAAGTACCCGAAAGCGTCGCACGCTCCATCGAATACCAGATCGGCCTGTCGCAGCCCCAACTCGAACCCGCCGCCGAGACGCCAGCGCCCGACGCCCCCGTAGAGCCGGTGGCCGAAGGCCAGGAAGTCGGCGAAGTCCTGCAGGCGGGCGGGCGATCGGAACTTGATTGGCGTTTCAAGCTGCTCGGCAGCTATGGGGACCTCGCGGGCATGTCCCAGCGCTGGACGGGCGGCGACTGGTCGGACGCCATCGTGTTCAAGCTGACCGGCATCGGCCTGGTGCAGCAGGGAATCAGCGACGGTCTTTCAGACGCACATATTCGCGCCGTCTCAATCGTGAAGTCGGCCAGCCGTTCCAAACGCCTGACCCCGCAGTTCACCGAATATCTCGACAATCTGACCGATGCCGCCGTGCCGATGTCCGTGCTCAATCCGGCGCTGGAGGCTGCCAACCAGGACCTGGCCACCACCGAGGTGCGGGGCGCGCGCGTGCTGGCGGCGTTCGAACAGTCGATCGATCCGGCTGGCCTGTCCCGCTTGGAAGGTGACCTCGAACAGATCGACAAGATCGCCACACTGACCAGCCCGTCGGCGACACTGACCTTGCTGTCGGTGGTCGAGGACGGCACAGATCTGCGCCGGGCGCGGATGCTGGCGGAAGCGGGCGGGATGCAGGCCGTGGCGCTGGTCAAGGAACGCGGCCACGACGCCCTGCGCGTAGCCGATGCCGGCGTGCGTTGGGACGGGTCGATGGTGCTGGAAATCATGAGCCTGACGGCGGCTGGCATGCTGCTGTTCTGGGTCGCGCTGTCGACGCTGCGGATCTATTTCCCGCGCCGTCCGGCCAAGGCCGAACCCATCGGTACCTGATCGCCTCAGGCCAGCCCGAAGGCGCCGCGGATTCCGTCAATCAGCAGCTGGGCCGACAAGGCCGCCAGGATGACGCCCAGGATGCGCGTCAGCGCCCCTGCCACGCTCGCCCCGATGAGGCGCACGATCGGCCCGGCGAGCAGGAACACGACCAGCGTGATCAGCAGGTTGAGTCCGATGGCCGCCAGCACCGCCGCCTGCGACTGCCAATCCGGCGTATCCGACATGTAGAACATGGCCGTCGCAATCGAGCCCGGACCGGCGATCATGGGGATGCCCATCGGGAAGACCGAAATGTCATCCGGCTCCGGATCGTTCTTGTGCTCCTCCAGCACTTCCTCGGCCCGGTGCTCGCGCCGTTCGGTGCGTTTCTCGAACACCATGTCCAGCGCGATCAGGAACAGGAGCGCACCGCCCGCCATGCGGAAGGCATCGATGGAAATGTGCATCGCTTCGAGCAGCCAGGCGCCGCCGAACGCGAAGAACAGCATGATCAGCGAAGCCACGAAAACGGACTTGTAGGCCATCTTCCGGCGATAGGCGGGCGTGCCGTTCGCCGTCAGCGTTGCGAAGATGGGCGCCACGCCCGGCGCATCGATCAGCACGAAGAACGTGACGAACGCCGCAGTGAAGAGAGAAATGAGTTCAGGGGTCATGCGCGGGGCGCTTAAGGCTTCCGCGTGGCGGCGTCCAGAATTTCCCGCACCGCCGGCGCAACAACCACTTCCGTGGCCGGTGGCTTGAAGCGCGAGAGGTCTGCGCCTTCCTTCGACAGAGCGGTCAGCATCTTGTGGCCCCGCAGGCGCTGCAACAGGCCGTCCGTGCCGCGCGGCGTATCAGCCGAGGCATAGCGCCCGCCACCAAGGTCAACGCGCAGACCTTCGCCCTTCCCGGCTTCGATCAGGCGGATGGCCTCATCGACGCTCACGGCCGGCACGGTGTCGAGTTTCAGGGTCGCCCGCAGCGTATTACCTTCGGCCATCACGCGTCCTCCGGCAGTGCCGCCGGCATCAGCTTGCGGCAGCGGCTGAGCGCGCGGTAGAGGTCTCCGGCCACGACATCGGCCGAGATCTGCAGCACGTCGTCGTGCGCGTCGGGCATCTCGGCGAGCAGGCCGGCCAGCGCATCGGCCGTTTGGGTGTAGA
The DNA here is from genome assembly GCA_041741055.1 of Hyphomonas sp. GTDB lineage: Bacteria > Pseudomonadota > Alphaproteobacteria > Caulobacterales > Hyphomonadaceae > Hyphomonas. Next base: position 1,545 of record JBGSKU010000140.1, on the reverse strand, counting down.
GCGGACCGTCGACCTCACCGAGCAGGTACATCTGCATCACCGCGAAATAGGCCCGCGTGGCAGGCGTTGCGGCATCGGCGGGGCGCAGGATATCCTTCTCCCGCAGGACACGGGCCTGCGTCTCCAGAAGGAGCACGCCGCGCCGGTCGCCGTTGCGGACAACTGCCCCGTTCACCACGAAGGTTTCACCGGGCTTGAGGGAGAGTTTGAGTGGCATACTGCGCTGAACCTCGTCCTGCGGACTGACCCAAAATTGCACACAGGCGTTAACGCTTGATTGCCAAGGATTTACCCACACGTCGCACGGGAGAGGGAACCTTTTCCGGGGTCCGGAATCCGCGGGTCTGGAGGCTGCCATGCGCCCGTCTCAGGAGGGCGTTGGATCATAAGTCCTGCACAATCCCGGGCGCCCCGACAGAAAGCCGGATCAATCAGGCAAAGTGCGGCGCGTGTCTGAAGCTTGAGCCTCTGTGGCGCAGCGCATGGCCTCATCCGTATACCACGACCGGGCCCTTCCCTTAAGTGAATTCGATGTTGCGTTGCAGCGGTTTACTTCAGGTCAGCGCTTGCCCGGCGCGGGGCGTGCCTTATGGTGCCGAAGGAAGAAATCGAGAGGAATGAGGGCCGATGCGCTTCGAAGGCACGACCAATTATGTGGCAACCGATGACCTGCGGGTCGCGGTCAACGCGGCCATCGCGCTGGAGCGCCCGCTGCTCATCAAGGGCGAGCCCGGCACCGGCAAGACCGTGCTGGCGGTGGAAGTCGCCAAATCCCTCGGCCTCGAACTGATCGAGTGGCACATCAAATCGACCACCAAGGCCAACCAGGGTCTCTACGAGTATGATGCGGTTTCGCGCCTGCGTGACGGCCAGATGGGCGAAGAGCGCGCCAAGGACGTCAAGAACTACATCAAGAAGGGCAAGCTGTGGGAGGCCTTCACCTCCAAGAAACGCCCCGTGCTGCTGATCGACGAGATCGACAAGGCCGACATCGAGTTCCCGAACGACCTCCTGCAGGAACTCGACCGGATGGAGTTCTTTGTCTACGAGACCAACGAGACCGTGAAGGCGAAAGTGCGCCCGATCGTGATCATCACCTCGAACAACGAGAAGGAACTGCCGGACGCCTTCCTGCGCCGCTGCTTCTTCCACTTCATCAAGTTCCCGGACGAGCCGACGATGCGCGCCATCATCGACGTCCACTTCCCTGACATCAAGAAGAAGCTGGTCGGCGACGCGCTCTCCACCTTCTACGCCATGCGCGAATTGCCGGGCGTGAAGAAAAAGCCGTCCACGAGCGAGCTGCTCGACTGGCTGAAGCTGCTGATGAACGAGGATATCGACCTCGAAACGATGCGCGAGAAGGACCCTGACCGCCTGACTCCGCCGCTGCACGGCGCGCTGCTCAAGAACGAGCAGGACGTCGCCCTCTTCGAACGCCTCGCCTTCCTCTCCCGCCGCACCGACGGCGGAGGCCAGGGCGGCGGCGGGCGCAGAGGCCCGGCGGGCTAATCCGGAGACGGACATTTTAAAAAAAGCCGGGGC
>JBGSKU010000139.1:0-5019 GCA_041741055.1 Hyphomonas sp. | reverse complement strand
CCTGCGCGACCGCGCCCGGCTGAACGCCGCCGGCGACGACGAGACCGGCTTCCTCTCCGGCCTGCACGAGATCGCCGCATCCGGCCTCACACCGGCCGAACGCCTTCTTCAGCGCTATTACGGCCCCTGGAACCGCGACCTCACGAAAGTCTTCGCGGAAGAGGCGTATTAGTCGTCGAAGCCGTGCAAGGAGCCACTTGATCTTGTTAGTGCAAAGCGACCGCAAGCTCCTTCGTAGAAAAAATCGAAGTGCTGCAAAAAGGTGCGCCCCAGCAGCAAGGTTAGCGTGGGGTCATCTTGAAGAAAATCAGCAACAATCAGTTGCATCGGCAGCTCATGCGGCGGATCGCTAAGTCCCACCATTCCGAATGCAACATCGGCCTCACCATTGGCGAAGTTGCCGGCGCCCGTTGGGGCAACTCCGGAAATTCGCTTCCGGTCTACCACTTTCAAATTCAGCTTAGACGCCTGTTTCGGGTTGATCGCGCAGAAACTCGCTCCGGTGTCGATCAAAGCTCTTGTTTGAATTCGGGCGGCTGGACCCGTCACGACTACTTGAACAATAGGTCCGTGAGCAGTTAGCTGATTTGCTCTCGACTCAAGATCGGGACCGCTTTCGCTGAACTGCCATTTCATCAATCACCAACAATTAGTTGGGGAATCACCGCAGCGGGGCCGTCGATCTGACGTACAAGAAACGGAGCGTCACCCAACTCATTCATGGCATGGATCGCAGCGATTTCGAACTTCTTGAAAAAACCGAGCACATTGCGACCTGAAATAACGACCCAGTCGAAGCGATGCTCGGCGCGGAAACGCTCTGCATTCTGATTGAAATAATCGATCTCAGTTTCAAGGGCCATGGGTTCCCCTTTCAATTGATTCGCGTACCACGAGAAATATACTCTCAAGATTCTCGTCGCCGAAACGTTAATTTTATTAGCTCGGCCTTGTCGCCAAGTCCTTCTTGGCCTGATTGAGACACTCACTCACGTCGTCCTATATGGCGCAGGTCATCCTGGAACCGCGATCTCACGAAAGTCTTCGCGGAAGAGGCGTATTAGGCCGCAGAATCCGTCCATAAACTGTCCATAAGTGGGCATGTAGAGCTATGGACTCCTGAAGGTGCGCAAGTTCCGCCCTGCGCAACGGCATTATGGGCCTTGAGCGACCCGGCGGAGCATGGTCAAACCTCTGTCACAGAACGGCTGCCTGCGGGGCATGCCGCTTTTTTATGTGCTGGGGAGCCATACATGCTGGTCATCATTCTGGGCATCATCATCACCTTGGTCACCTGCATACCGGTGTTCACCCAGATGAGGCAGCATCCCAAGGGGCTGCATATCCTGTTCTTCGCCGAGATGTGGGAGCGCTTCTCCTATTACGGCATGCGCGGCCTGCTGATCTTCTACCTGACCCAGCACTTCCTGTTCGACGACCGCACGGCGCAGGGCCAGTACGGGTCCTATACGGCGCTGGTTTACCTGCTGCCGTTGCTCGGCGGTTTCCTCGCCGACAAATACCTCGGCAGCCGCAAGGCCATCGCGTTCGGTGCACTGCTGCTGGTCGCGGGCCACCTCACGATGGGCATGCACGGTCCGCAGGCCACGCAGACCATGAAGGTCGATGGAGTCGAGTACAATCTTGCGGTCGAAGGGCGCGGTGGCAATCGCCAGGTGTTCGTTGAAACCGGAACCCAGCGCTGCCTGTTCGGCGCCGAGGCGGCTGAGGGCGAATGCTCCGCCAACGTGACGCCGGACGGCGGCATCGCCTTCACCGGCCTCGAGGAAGGCAGCCCGATGCCGGCGGTTGTTCCGAACGTCATGGAAACCCTGTCCGAGCCGGTACGCAATCCTCTGTTCACGAACATCCTCTTCCTGGCGCTGGCCCTGATCGTGATGGGCGTCGGCTACCTGAAGGCCAATATTTCCTCGATCGTCGGCCAGCTCTATCAAGAGAACGATCCGCGCCGGGATGGCGGGTTCACGCTCTACTATTACGGCATCAACCTCGGCGCCTTCTGGGCCTCGATCCTGTGTGGCTATCTGGGGCAGCAAGTGGGTTGGTGGGCCGGTTTTGGCCTCGCCGCGATCGGTATGCTGTTCGGCTGGCTGGTCTTCACGCGCCGGCGCCTGGCCTTCTGGACCGTGGGCGAGCCCCAACTACCCGACTCTGTCGGCGCCCCGCCAAACCCGGAACGGCTTGCCAAGAAAGTGTTGGGCCCGGTCAGCTTCGAGAGCATGCTCTACCTGCTGGCCATCCCGGGCGTCGCCGTTGTCTGGTACCTGCTGCAAACCCCGCAGTTCACCTTCCTTACACTGATGAGTGGCCTTGTGCTCTTCGGCGGCTACATCATTTTCTACATGGTCACCAAGTGCACATGGCGGGAAAGCCAGGAGCTGATCCTCGCGCTGTTCCTGATCTTCATGTCGGTCGTGTTCTGGTCGCTGTTCGAGCAGGGCGGCTCCTCGCTGAACCAGTTTGCAGAACGCAACACGCAGCTGCCGAATGACGGCTTCATGACCGTGACCGCTGCGCAGACGCAAAGCTTCAACTCCGGCTTCATCCTCCTGTTCGCACCGGTCTTCGCCGCGCTCTGGGCCTGGCTCGGCACGCGCAAGCACGATCCCAACACGGCGCTGAAGTTCGGCCTCGCGCTGGTGCAGGTTGGTCTCGGTTTCTGGGTGCTCGTCTGGGGCGCGCAGTTCGCGGACGACAGCTACCGCGTACCGCTGATGTTCCTGGTGCTCGCCTACCTGCTGCACACAACCGGTGAGCTGTGCCTGTCGCCGGTCGGTCTTTCGATGGTCACCAAGCTGTCGCCAGCCGCCGTGGTCAGCTTCATGATGGCGGGCTGGTTCCTGTCGTCCGCCTTCGCACAATATGTGGCGGGCATCATCGCGCAGTTCACGGCCAGCGATACGGTCGCCGGTCAGGTGCTCGATCCGGGCAAGGCGCTGGCGACATATTCCGGCGTGTTCTGGAGCCTCGGCGTCGTCGCGATCATTCTCGGCGTGCTGCTCGGCGCGGGCAGCTTCCTGCTGAAGTATCTCGGACACGGCAAGGCCGGGCGTCTCGCCAGCAAATCGGCGCTGGAAGCTGAGGCGGCAGCCCAGCAGGCGGGCTGATTGACCGGTAGGCCCGTGTCGATCCATCCGCCAACCGGAGACTTGCAGCCCGAACCTTAAGCCTGAGACCGCCTCTGAAACTTTTGTGCTCAGGATTGTTTGTGCGCCCAAGGTGGAATACCTTGCGCTCGAAGGTGGTTGTGAGGTTTGGTCTTGAGGATGGTTTTGCTCGCTGTTTCGTTGGCGCTTTGCGCTGGCGTGCCGCTCAATGCGTTGGCGGAGACGAACGGGATTGAAGCTGAAAGTGAAGATCGCGACGCCCAGCCTATAAAGCCGCCGAGGCCATCATACCCGGCGCTTGCCATTCGAGCCCAAATGCCGGGCTGGTGTGATGTCCGATTTGACGTCAACCGCCAAGGCTACCCAACGAACATCGCGCCGTGGTGCAGTCACTGGGTCTTTTGTCAAAGCGCCTACGACGCGGTCGCCAGCGTGCGCTTCCAGCCGAAAATGCTGAATGGCCGGCCCGAGCCGCGTTCGAATGTCGTGTATCCTCTCGAATACAACATCGGCGCCACCGAAGCTGAAAGCGCGGCCAATCGTGCCAAGATCGATGGAAAGCCGGGGCGGGCTTGTATGGCCGACACCATTTCCTGATCGGGCGTCAGGCTTCAGTCGCGCTCAACCGGCAGGCCCGCGTCGATCCAGCCGCCGGACATGCTCATGCCGCCCTTGACGTTGTAGACGTTGGTGTAGCCGGCGGCGCGGGCCTTGTCGGCGGCCTGGCCCGAACGGTTGCCGGAGCGGCAGATGAAAGCGACGGCCTTGTCCTTGTCGCCGCCGGTGGCGACCGCGAGCTGGTCCAGAAAGTCCGCATCCTGAAGGGTGATGCGTGCGGCGCCCGGGGCAACGCCGGTCTCCGCCCATTCCTCGGCGCGGCGAACATCGACGATCAGCACGCCACCGGATTGCGCCTGTGCGTAGGCGGTCTGAACGGATACGTCCTGTGCGGCGGCGTGGCCTGCGCCTCCGAGCGCAAACATGGCGGCGACGATGGATTGGATTTTCATCACTCTCTCCTGAAGTCTAGCCTGCGCCGCCCACGGTGAGGGCGCCGACTTTCAATGTGGGTTGGCCAACGCCGACGGGCACCGATTGGCCGGCCTTGCCGCAAACGCCCACGCCGTCATCCATCGCAAAGTCGTTGCCAATCATCGTGACGTCCGAGAGGGCGGTGGGGCCGTGGCCGATCAGCGTGGCGTTCTTGACCGGCGCGACGACCTTGCCGTTCTCGACGAGATAGGCCTCGGTGCACTGGAAGACGAAGTTGCCGGAGGTGATGTCGACCTGTCCGCCGCCGAAATCGACGGCCCAGAGGCCGCGCTTGATCGAAGCGACGATTTCCTGCGGGTCCGTGTCGCCGCCGAGCATCACGGTGTTGGTCATGCGCGGAAGGGTCTGGGACTCGTAGCTTTCGCGGCGGCCATTGCCGGTGGGCGCCATGCCCATCAGGCGGGCGTTCATCCGGTCCTGCATGTAGCCCTTGAGGATGCCGTCCTCGATCAGAACGGTGCGCTGGGTCGGCGTGCCTTCGTCGTCAAACGAGAGCGAGCCGCGGCGGGCCTCGATGGAGCCGTCATCGATGACGGTGACACCCTTGGCGGCCACCTGTTCGCCGATCCGGCCCGCATAAACACTGGTGCCCTTGCGGTTGAAGTCGCCCTCGAGGCCATGGCCCACAGCTTCATGCAGCAGCACGGCCGGCCAACCGGGGCCGAGCACGACTTCCATCTCGCCGGCAGGGGCGGGGATCGACTGGAGGTTCACGTCCGCCTTGGCTATGGCCCGGCGAACCATGGCCTGCCAGCGATCCGGCTGGATCCATTCCTCATAGGCCGCACGCCCTCCCGCTCCGGCGCCTGCCGATTCGCGGCGGCCATGTGCTTCCAGC
>JBGSKU010000138.1:0-5591 GCA_041741055.1 Hyphomonas sp. | reverse complement strand
GACAGCGCCGTCACTGTGACCCGCGCCGATATGGACGTCGTGATCACCGAACACGGCGCCGCTCGCCTGCGCGACCTGGACCTCGACGCCCGCGCCGCCGCCCTGATCGCGATTGCCGATCCGGCCCACCGTGACGCGCTGAAGCAAGCGTGGGAAAATATGCGCCGAACCCACTAGTTTGCAGGCAAAGAAAAGTATAACGCGGCAATATTGTTCGCCAGCCCGGATACGGATCGGCCGTGAGGTTCCTCATACCCGTTGGACAGAACAACGACGCCGAGGCGGTCATCCGGAAAATAGCTGAAGGCGGTAGCGAACCCGACAGCCGAGCCGCTATGACCGACGCGCCGGCGTTCGTTATAGGGTGTTACACCAAAGCCAAGCGCATATGGCGTGACACCTTCGCGCACAGGATAGGTGGTGAAAGCACTGTCCCAGCTTTCCGCCGAAAGAAGATCGCGCCGCTCGATCGCGGAAATGTATTTGATCAGATCGCCGGTGGTCGACAGAACAGCGCCCGCACCAGCCTCGACTTCGAGTTCCATCGGCTCAGAATTGAGATGACCATTTTCGGTCCAAAGGTATCCATCCGCCCGCTGAGGCATGATTGAAACATAGTCGAGCATGCCGGTATGCGACATGCCCAGCGGCTCGAAAATCTCGGAGGAAAACACCTCGCCCAGGCGCCGTTGAGTGACCTGTTCGATAACGACGCTGAGAAGCACGAAGTTTGTGTTCGTGTATTCGAATTGGTCGCCCGGCTCGAAATTCAGCGGAAGACAGGCAGCCTCTTTTAGTGCGTCGCTAGCCTTGTATGCTGCCGCCTGTTCATGGGCACAAGGATTGTCGATGAAGTCCGGAATACCGGAGACGTTTGACAAAAGCTGGCGAAGTGAGATGTCACGCCAGGCGTCCGGCAAGTCCGCGACATAGGTCGATACTGGCGCATCCAACGCGACCAGGCCCTTTTCCTCTAGGCGCAGCACCGTGATGGCGGTCATCGACTTCGTGATCGAACCAATCGCATAAACCGTATCGTTGGTCGCGGGTGTACCTGTCTCGAGGTTCGCCATGCCGTAAGATCGCTGGTCGACGATCACGCCGTTCTTCAACACCGCAAACGACAAGCCCGGAATGTGGCGCTCTTCCATCTGCAAGGTGATCAGGAGATCGGCTGCGTCCAGCGCCCTCGGCTGGGAAACATGCGCGCAAGCCCCCAGCACAGGGCCACAGATTGCGAGAACGAGTGGCTTCAACATGGTTCCTCCAACGCCGTCACCTCCAGCATCCTCGTATCAGGCAGGCACCTGCGTGCTCAGACGCCCGCCCATGCGGATCGGCTCGATGCGGGTTGCAAGGCCGGTGCGGTCGTCGGTTTCGACATAGGTTCCGCAAAGCGTGCCTTCGCCGAGTGCGGGCTGGTAGCGTTCACCGGGCAGCTGCGACTGGAAGCGGTAGAGTGAGCCTTCCTTCTGCATGCCGATGACCGAGTCATAGTCCCCGCACATGCCGGCATCGGTCTGGTAGGCGGTGCCGCCCGTCAGGATCATCGTGTCAGCGGTCGGCACATGTGTGTGGCTGCCCACCACAAGACTCGCACGGCCATCGCAGTGATGCCCCATCGCCATCTTCTCGGACGTCGCCTCGCAGTGAATGTCCACGATGATCGCATCCGCCACCGCGCCGAGCGGCATCTGGTCGAGCGCCTGATCCGCCGCCGCGAAGGGACAGGTCAGCGACTGGCGCATGAACACATTGCCCTGCAGCTGGACGACGCCGATCCGGCGCCCGTCGGCCAAGGTGAACAGCTGCGCACCCTTCCCCGGCGCCTTGGCATGGGAAGGATAATTCAGCGGGCGCAACAGGCGCGGCTCCCGCTCGATATAGGTCAGCGCCTCGCGCTGGTCCCAGGCGTGGTCACCCAGCGTCAGGCAATCCGCACCGGCGGCGAAAAACTCCTCCGCGATCTGACTGGTCAGACCGAATCCGCCCGCCGCATTCTCGCCATTGACCACAACAAAATCCAGCCGCAGCCGGGCCTTCAGGCCCGGCAAGTGCGACTGCACCGCGCTGCGGCCGGGCTTGCCAACGACATCTCCGAAAAAGGCGAGTTTCATGACGGAAAGCCTATGCCTGCACATTCATCCAAAGAAAAGGGCGCGGAAGCCGAAGCCGCCGCGCCCTTCAGGATCAGCAGGCGCAGGGCCTTACTTGTTGCCGGCCGAGAAGCCGAGCGTGTCCTTGGTCAGTTTCTTGGCAGGATCCTCGAGCGCATCGACGAAGGTCTGGGCCTTGATCGGCTCCTTGGGCGCCAGCGTGATGGTCAGCGTCTTCGGCTCAGTCACGAAGCTGGAGAGCGCCGTGGCCAGTTCGGTGATCACGACCGTGTCGATGCCCGTGCCGGCCGCGAACATCGGGGCCATCGCGAACATGCCCGAAAGCTGCGAACGCACGGCGGCCGGATCTTCACCCGACTGGGCCGCATAGGCGTTCAGCGCACGGTCGACCATGCCATCATCGTCCAGACCGATTTCCAGTTGGTGGATGACCAGGCTGTCCATTACGGCATTCAGCATGGCCTCCGGATCGGCATTCTCGTCGAGCGACTGGACCTGGGCGGCGGCAATGGCCTTCGTGCCGGCATATTTGGCCGACAGGTCAAGCTTGAACCCGTCATTCAGTTTCCAGAAGTTCTTGCCCTTCACGAGGGTTACAACGTCCGCGTCCGGATCATAGAGCGACTCGCCCTGACCCGAGAAGGTCAGCGTTTCATAGCCGAGGGTCGACAGGGCGCTGGCGAACTGTTCGCCATCGGGGTTGTCGCGCGCGGCGATGGTCAGCGAGAAAGGATCGGTGACGACCTTCGTGGCGCGGCCAAGCTTGTCGCGGCTCACAGACGACGTCAGAGACGGCATGTCGACGCTGGCGCCGACGATATCGGCCTTCAGCGCTTTCAAGCTCATCGCGTCATAGCCGGGATTGGCAGGGTCGGCCTGGATGGCCGAGGCCAGCGCGCCCGGATCAGCGTCCGGACCCGTGCTGTCTTCGAGCGCCTTGCTGAACAGGCCGTAATTGATACCTTTCACGCCGAAGCCTTCGAGCGAGACTTTGACGTCTTCGCCGGTGGCTTCCGTAAAATCGAACTTGAGGTTCGACAGGCCGACCAGCCCGGCTTTCTCGATCTTGAGATCCGAGATGTGCATCGAGTCGATGGTGAACGTGCCGGTGCCGCTGGCGTCGGAGACGTCGAAGTTCACGCCGCTGACCATCCAGCGGTCAAACGAGAGGGCCGCACCTTCCGGGAAAGGGGCAGGCTCGCCCTTGCCGAGCAGGCTGGCAACCCAGGCGGCCGTTTCCGGCGACGGGTTGACGAGCTCGATCGACGCGATCTTGCCGGTGCTCTGCTCTTCGGAACCTTCGGCGGGCGTGATCGTGATGTCCGACAGTTTCATCAGCGCGAAATTGGTCTGACCGTCGAAGACGCCGAGGCCGTCGAATTCGAGCTTCGCCGCCTTGATGACCGGCGGGATGGCCGGCTCGTTGACGGTCTGCATCTGGGATTTGAGGGTCTCGATCGTGTCGCCCGAGCCATCATCGGCAACGCCGTCGCCGTCCATGTCCATATAGGCCCACATGTCGGCGATCTCTTCATCCGAAGGACCGGAAATGGTGGGGCCCGAAGTGTCGGCGGGAAGGCTCAGGACTACATCGTTGAAGACGGCCTTGTCGCCATCGACCTTGCTGCCGGCAAAGGTGAGGCGCCCGTCGCCGGACCCCGCCAGAGAGAGAGACGCAAGCGCGGCGCCGGCCGTTGCTGGGTCTCCTTTGTGGAGCGAGACCTCCGGCAGGTCGCTGGCGCTGAATACAACCGACGCGGGAGTCGCCCCGCCACCCGCCTTGTCTTTCTGCCCACATCCCGTAAGCAAAGTGAGCGCGACAACGCCCGTGAGCAGATATTTCATATTTGGTCCCTCAGATTGTGTTGGCCGCGTACGACCCGACAGGTGTTTTAACTATGCGTTTGAATGATGGCCACACCATGACACTGCGTGCCGCCGGCGGACACCGGATCAAGGTACGGCTTGAGGTGAACGCCAAGGCGCGCCGCCTCATCATTCGTCTCGACGAGCGCCGCCGAGAAGCGGTCGCTGTAGCACCATCTTCGCGCCAGATCGAGGCCGCGGCCGCATTCGCGGCGGAACGGGTCGACTGGATTTCCACGCGGCTTCAGCATCTGCCGGAGATAACGCGATTCGAGGATGGGGAAATCATCCAGTACAAGGGCGAGGACTGCCAGATCTCCCTGGAGGGCGAAGGCCGGATTGCCCGTCTTTACCCTGGCGAGCCCCGTATTCTCTCGGTTCCCGGCGATCCTGAGACCACGCAGGCCCGGGTTGTCCGCTTCCTCAAGAAGCAGGCCAAGGCCGACCTGACGCGGGCCGTGACCCGGTACAGCGAGATCCTGAAGGTCGCCCCCAAGGGGATTTCGGTCAAGGATACCCGCTCGCGCTGGGGATCGTGCACGGCGGACGGCCAGCTGGCCTTCTCCTGGCGCCTCGTCATGGCGCCGCCGGAGGTTCTTAACTATGTTGCGGCCCATGAATGCGCCCATCTGCGGGAAATGAACCATTCCGCGAGATTCTGGGCCCTTGTGGCCAGATGCTGCCCGGATTGGCAACGCCAGCGCGCCTGGCTGCGGCTGCACGGGACCGAGCTCCAGGCCGCCGGCGAATAATCCGTGTCAAGACGATTTTTTTGCGCCAGCCGCAAAAATATTTTTCTCGCGCGCCGGACGAGTTCAGAATACACACTTAGGTAGTGTTGAGACAAGTATTAAATCCAGCCTCAGGACTTTGCTAACAGCTCAGGATAGCTGGGTTCATCCATGAGATCGAAGCCGATGGTCCGCGAGCCGTACTCGCCCTCCCGGTAAGCGTCGATATTCTCCTGAAACCAGCTCAGGATGTACTGGTAGATATGGGCATAGAAGGGCCCGGAATCGGCGTCCTCGATCGGCAACCGGAATGTATACTGGGCGCCGTCCTCGATACCGACCACGAAATCTTCTCCGGTCTTGCGGCATTCGAACTTCAGCCGCAGCCAATCGGCCTGTTTCGACACCCGGAAGGCCAGTCCGAACGAGACCGGCCCCAGCGGCCGGAAGCCTCGCGGGGGGATCGAGAAAGCGAGGTCGCCGTAGGGGCGCGGCTCGAAGGCGCCGGTCGGGGGCACGAGGTGGACACAGATACCATCCGGCGCCCCGATATAGTCGCACAGGCCGCCGCGCACTTCTTCGGCGAGGCGGCGGATACGGCTATAATTCTCCTCGACCAGAGCCTGATAGGTCTCGACGGTCTGGATCAACTCTTCGAAGCGGGACATCGCATGCGGGCCTTGCTGTTGCGGGACCCCGCAAGGCTAGACCGGATCGGCCGGGCCTTCAAACCGGCGGTATCAGGCGGCGCGGTGCAGACGTACCGGCGCAGCGGCCGCCGGATCGAGCATCTGAAGGCGATGGAAGAGCAGCTTGAGGCCGCGCCCGGCACGCAGGTCTCGCTCACCGATCCTGACGCCCGTGCCATGTCAACACG
>JBGSKU010000137.1:0-5480 GCA_041741055.1 Hyphomonas sp. | reverse complement strand
GCGGGCGCAGCGCGCCGGGGGCGGCGCAGCTGGCGGCAAAATCGATGGGCAGGTGGCGCAGGTAGACGCGGCCCCAACGCGTGATGCCGTACCAGTAGGGCACGCCGGGCCCATAGTGCGCGCGCACCCAGCGCTTCAGCGCGACCAGCTGCACAAAGATCAGCGGCCAGATCAGGCGCAGGAAGCCGGTGAGGCCGGCGGGCGGGCGGCGGAGCGAATAGGTCATCGGACCCGAGGATAGGCCCGGCCGGTGTCCCGCCGGATTGGCGGGGGTGGATTTTTCCGGATCGCCTGCTCCGCACCGCGTAAGTCCAATGGCCCGAAGCGCAGGCTGGACGCCGGAGCGCCCTGTTCTGTCTGGCTTTCTGGGTCCCGGATAACCGCTGCGCGGTTTCCGGGATGACAGGAAAAAAGTGTCGGAGCGACGGTGGAGAGGGCTCCAAAAGGTTGCGCAAGCCGGGCCTTGTGCAACCTGATTCGGCCGCTGAGGGGAACGTGCGGCGCGGGCGGTGATGCGCGTTCGGGCAAAACTGCCCAGCCGGTGAGCAGATCGCCTGTCAGGCGAGAAATTCAACACGGGATGAAAGGTCGCGCTTGTAATGCTGCAATTGCGAGGTAATTGTTGCGATGCAACATGAACCTCGGCCGCACCAGGATGGCCACAACGCCTTCGGGGGGCGTTGTCCTGGCAGACGGCAATGCGGGGCGAAATCGTGTTGCGGGAGGAGTTTCCAGCCTGGCCCTGCCCGGCTCTAACTCTGAAGGAACTGACCCATGATCAAGCTTACTGTTTCGGCCCTTTCGGCCGCTGTCCTGCTTTCGCCCGTCGCCCTCGCCGAGAGCGCCAAGCCGGTCACCCTGACCCACACCTACGACATGACGCTGGTCTCCAGCGAAGCCGGTGCAACCGAGCTTCTGGCCGACCTGACCAGCGCCGCCAAACGCGCCTGCACCTCACGCGTGCCGGTGATGGGCAACTACACGGACAAGGCCTGCGCGGAAACGCTGGTCGTGGCCGCCGTCAAGCAGATCCAGGCCGCCTCCGCTGAGGCCGGCACCGATCTGGCACCGGCCCTGGAACGCGTGGCGCAAGTCCAGCTCGCCTCGGCGAACTGATCGTTTCCTCCCGGAACAACGCCAGGCCACGTTTCCTCCCGGTCTTCGGCGTTGGAGGGGCCATCCCCGGCCAGGGATGGCCCCTCACTTCGGGTACAAATTCCGGTCCACCCCCGATTGACGTAGCGTCAATTTCCCCTACGGTAAGCCTTGGAGCGGCCCATGCCGCCCAGTGCCCATAAGGGGGCGGGAGGAAGACCCATGAGACTGACCCTGGAGGCGGCGCCGCCGCGCCTGTCGCTATCCGTTCTGCTGGCCGTGCCGCTGGTGTACGCGCTGTTCCTGGCCGCAAGCCTGCTGATCAAGGTGGACGAACTGGTGCTGACCAAAGCGCCGGAACGGGTGCTGACCTCGATCGTGGCGGCGCCCGACAAGCCTTTGACCCCGGAGATCAGGAAGCCCCTGATCGAGATGACGCTCATCGAGAAGCCGCCCGCCTTTGATCGCCCGCGTATCGAGACGACGGGCGACGCACCGGCCTACACCTTCACGGCGCCTGAATCGGATATATTCACTCTCAGCAAATTGACGCCGCCGGTGGCAGCAGTGATCCCCGTCGCCGGCCGCGATATCGAGGCGCTGCGCGCCCCTGCCCCGTCCATACCGACAGCCGCCATCACACGCGGGATTTCCGGCCGCTGTGACGTGATGTTCGACGTGGATGTGCGCGGGCGGCCGTTCAACCTGACCGCTCAGTGCACGAACGACATTTTCAAGGCCGAAGCGATCCGCGCGGTCAGCAAGGCCGAGTTCCTGCCGAAAGTGCGCAATGGCGCGCCCGTGGAACAGCGCGGCGCGATCTATCCCATCGAATTCGTGGTGCAGTGACGAGCGGGGTCCCGCCTGCGCGGGGGTGAGCGGGGGCGCGTTTGCAGCCCCGCTCGCCAGGCCTACGCGTCGGCGCTGGCCTTGGATTGGCGCTTGCGCACGTTCGGGTCGAGGTGGACCTTCCGCAGGCGGATCGATTTCGGCGTGACCTCGACCAGCTCGTCGTCCGCAATGTAGGCGAGCGATTTTTCCAGCGTCATCTGCAGCGGCGTGGTGAGGCGCACAGCTTCATCCGAGCCGGAGGCGCGCATGTTGGTGAGCTTCTTGCCCTTGAGGACGTTCACTTCGAGATCGTTGTCGCGATTGTGCTCGCCGACGATCATGCCGCCATAAACCTTCGTACCCGGATGGATCATCATGGGCCCGCGGTCTTCGAGGTTCCACAATGCGAAGGCGACCGCTTCGCCTTGCTCCATGGCGATCAGCACGCCGGTGTGGCGCCCGGTGATCTTGCCCTTGTGGGGGGCGTATTCGTGGAAGATGCGGTTCATGATGGCCGTGCCGCGCGTGTCGGACAGCAGTTCGCCCTGGTAACCGATCAGGCCGCGCGTCGGCGCGTGGAAGACGAGGCGCGTGCGGCCGACACCCGAGGGGCGCATGTCGAGCATCTCGGCTTTGCGCTCGGCCATTTTCTGCACGACGATGCCGGAATGTTCGTCATCCACGTCGATGATGACTTCCTCCACGGGCTCCAGCTTTTCGCCGGTGGGGCTGGTCTGCATCACGACCTGCGGGCGGGCGACGCCGAGCTCGTAGCCTTCGCGGCGCATGGTTTCGATCAGCACGGCGAGCTGCAATTCGCCCCGGCCGGAGACGGTGAACGCCTCGGCATCGGTGGCGCGCTCGACCTTCAGCGCGACGTTGCCTTCGGCCTCTTTCTGGAGGCGGTCCCAGATCATCCGGCTCGTGACTTTCGTGCCCTCGGTGCCGGCAAGCGGCGAGTCGTTGACGCGGAAGGTCATCGAGATGGTCGGCGGGTCGATCGGACGCGCTTCGAGCGGCTGGGTGACGGACGGATCGCAGAACGTGTCCGCGACGTTGGCCTTGGTCATGCCGGCGAGCGAAACGATGTCGCCCGCCTGGCCTTCATCGACCGGCACGCGCTCGAGGCCGCGGAAAGCGAGGACTTTCGAGATGCGCCCCTGCTCCACCAGCGTGCCGTCGCGCGAGAGGACCTTGATCGACTGGTTCGGCTTGACGGTTCCGGACAGGACGCGGCCCGTGAGGATGCGGCCGAGGAAGGGGTCGGCCGAAATCGTGGTGGCGAGGAAGCGGAACGGGCCTTCCTCGACGCGGGGGACCGGCACATGATCGACGACCAGCTGGAACAGCTCGTCCATGTTCGCCGACGGCGTTTCATACTGTTTCGACATCCAGCCATTCTTGGCCGAGCCGTAGAGGATCGGAAAATCGAGCTGTTCGTCGGTCGCGTCGAGGTTGGCGAAGAGGTCGAAACACTCGTTGACCACCTCGTCCGGGCGGCGCTCCGGCTTGTCGATCTTGTTGACGGCCACGATCGGACGCAGGCCGCATTTCAGGGCCTTGGAGACCACGAACTTGGTCTGCGGCATGGGGCCTTCGGAGGAGTCGACGAGCACAATGGCGCCGTCCACCATGTCAAGGATACGCTCCACCTCGCCGCCGAAATCGGCGTGGCCGGGCGTGTCGACGATGTTGATGCGGTGGCCTTTCCATTCAACCGAAGTGGTCTTGGCAAGGATGGTGATGCCACGCTCTTTCTCCAGATCGTTGGAGTCCATCATGCGCTCGGCGGTCTTCTCGTTCTGGCGGAAGGTGCCGGATTGTTTGAGAAGCTCGTCCACGAGCGTGGTCTTGCCATGGTCAACGTGCGCGATAATCGCGATATTGCGCATCTTTTCGATCGGGGTCGTCATAGGGCGGGCTTTCCGGCGGGCGGCGTTCGGGAGGGGAACGGGCTTGTGTGGGTGGGTTTGGCGCGCACGTAGCAGAGGTCTGTGGGTTTGACCATGCCGGCGCGGCATCGGGTGCAAAATGTGGCCGTATTTCTTGCCAAACCCGTCCTACTATGGCGAGAATATTGCATCGGTTGGCGCGTTCCAGCCAGACCTAAGCGAGAAACGACCCATGTTGGTGAGTGTTGTCCTACCTTGTTACAACGGGGCCTCCACGCTTGGCGTGATGCTCGATTCACTGGTCGCGCAGACCTATGAGGGCGACTGGGAGCTGGTTTTCGTCAACAATGGCTCGACCGACAATTCGGTCGAGATCGCCCAGAGCTATGCGGACCGGCTGAACCTGCGGGTGGTGCAGGCCTATATCGGCCACGGACCGCGCGGCTATGTGGGCCATTCCTACACGGTGGGCTTCCGGGCGGCCAAGGGCGACCTGATCCTGGTGGCCGAATCGGACGACGAGGCGGATCCTGACTGGATGCGCCATATGGTGAAGGCGCTGGAAACCTGCGACCTGGCCGCGCCTTGCCTGGAATATGAGCGGCTGAACCCGCCCTCGATGACCTGGGGCAAGGATGGCGGCATGCAGGGGCGTGCCCACGGCCTGCCGACCTATGTCGGTCCGCTGCACCTGCCCTTCGCCGCCGGCAATGCCATCGGCATGACCCGCGCCTGCTACGAGCGCGTGGGCGACCCGACCGACTGGCTGGTGGCCTCCTGGGACGTCGACTATTGCTGGCGCACGCAGCTCGCCGGCCTGAAGTTCGACTATGTGCCCGACGCCGTGATGCACTACCGCCTGCGCTCCACCTACAAGGCCCGGTTCACCCAGGCCCGCAACTGGGTGCGCGGCCACGTGAAGCTGCACATCCGCTATGGCATGCGGCCCTGGTGGCGCTACCTGGCGTTCAGCCTGTGGCGGCTGGCCCGCGCCGGCGTGCTGATCGTGTTCGGCCCGATCTTCACCAAGCGCCCGCCGGCCTATTTCGCCTTCGACTGGGGCTATGCCCTCGGCCAGGTGGAATCCTTCCCGCAGGTGCTGAAGGCGCAGCTGGAAAACGCCAAGCCGGACGAGAACATCCTGAACGGGCGCAAGCCGGAAGGTCCGCAGACCTTCATCGCCATTCCGGAAGCTTGACGCGGGCGCCCGGCTCGGCCAGTCCGTAGGGCGATGACACCGCCTTTCACCACTGCTGGCGCCCTCACCGGAATACCCGGCATCCGCCATGGATTCTTCGGGCGCCGGGGCGGCGTTTCCGGCGGCAACTATGACAGCCTGCACGCCGGCGGGCGGGTGGGCGATGAAACCACCGGGATCTACAGCAGCCTGAATGCCGGTGAAGGCTCCGGCGACGCGCCGCGCAATATCGCCGAGAACCGGGCGCGGATTTCCGGCGCGATGGGGGCGCGCTGGCTGCTGTCCTGCTACCAGGTGCATTCGCCGGACGTGGTGCGGGTGACCGGGCCATGGGACGAACGCCCGAAGGCGGACGCCATGGTGACCGACCGGCCGGAGCTGGGCCTTTGCATCCTGTCGGCAGACTGTACGCCGGTGCTGTTTGCAGACCCGGACGCGCAGGTCATCGGCGCCGCGCATGCCGG
>JBGSKU010000136.1:0-3473 GCA_041741055.1 Hyphomonas sp. | reverse complement strand
CAGGTGAGCGCTGCTCCGGCGAGCAGGGCCTTGGATGCCGCCGGCATCGTGAGAAATCCCAGGGACAGGCAGGCCGCCACAGCGACCAGACCAACCGCAACAGCGGGCCCCGCCGAAAAGGCCCGGCGCGCATTGAGCTTCGCTTGCGGCGGCAGAGCCGCACTCAGGTCTTCTTCAGGCTCCGGGATGCCGCCTGAGAGGCTCACGTCCGCACGGCGCTCGATCTGCATCTTGTCGATGTCCTGAGCTGCTTCGACGATCTTCCAGACCGCCGCGATTCGGGCCGGCGCAAAGGACAGGTCGATCACGTCCACATCGCCAAGACCACGCGGCAGCATCGCATGGTCGAGCCGCGCGAAGATCAACCGTCCTTCCGTCCACGCATCAATGGCGCGGTTGGTGAACAGGATCTGCTTTGCGGACAGTTCAACATTGCGCGACCACAGCGCGAGCGTGATCTCATGCGGCCGTGCCGGCGGAAAGGCCAGGGCCTCATCGGCCCGTCGCACCTGATACCCCCGCTGCGCCAGCAGGTCAGAAATCTCGCCAGCTGCCTGAGCGTCCGCGTCAGATGCCAACAGATAGATCTGGCGCATGCCCGCAACCCGCCTTCAGCCGATTGCTCGCCTGTAGCACGAAGTTCAGGGCGGGTCGCCTTTCGGGATTGTAATCCGGCGATCAGCCCGCGTTGATGCGCGAAAGCCCGGCATAGATGCCGATCGGGCCCAGTTCTTCCTCGATGCGGATCAACTGGTTGTACTTCGCGATCCGGTCCGACCGGCTGAGCGAGCCGGTCTTGATCTGCCCGCAATTCGTGGCCACCGCGAGATCGGCAATCGTCGAATCCTCGGTTTCTCCCGACCGGTGGCTCATGACAGCGGTGTAGCCGTGCAGGTGGGCCAGTTCGACCGCGTCGAGCGTTTCCGAAAGCGTGCCGATCTGGTTGACCTTCACGAGGATCGAGTTTGCTGCGCCGCGTTGCAGGCCCATGGCCAGGCGGTCCGGATTGGTCACGAACAGGTCGTCGCCAACCAGCTGGACTTTCTCGCCGAGCATCTCGGTCAGCGCGACCCAGCCATCCCAATCGTCTTCCGCCATGCCGTCTTCGATCGAGAGGATCGGGTAACGTCCGCAAAGATCGGCCAGGTATTTGGCGAACTGCTCGGACGACAGCGATTTGCCTTCGCCGGCCAGCTCGTACTTGCCGTTCTTGAAGAATTCAGTCGAGGCCGCATCCAGCGCCAGCGCCACATCTTCACCGGGGCGGTAGCCGGCTTTCTCGATGGACTTCATGATGAAGCCGATGGCTTCGTCGGTGGAGCCGATGTTCGGCGCAAAGCCGCCCTCGTCACCCACGTTGGTATTGTGGCCGGCATCGTGCAGCGTCTTCTTCAGCGCGTGGAATACTTCGGCGCCCATGCGCACCGCATCCGCGATGCTCTCGGCGCTGACCGGCATGATCATGAATTCCTGGATGTCGATCGGATTGTCGGCGTGCGCACCGCCATTGATGATGTTCATCATCGGCGTCGGCAACACGCGGGCGTTCGCGCCGCCGATATAGCGGTAGAGCGGCATCGTGCAGGCTTCGGCAGCAGCTTTGGCCACAGCGAGCGACACGCCCAGGATCGCGTTGGCGCCGAGGCGGCTCTTGTTCTCAGTGCCGTCGAGATCGATCATCAGCATGTCGATCATGCGCTGGTCGGTCGCGTCGAGACCGGTAAGTTCGTTGCAGATCTCGCCGTTCACCGCATCGACGGCCTTCAGGACGCCCTTGCCGCCATACCGGGACTTGTCGCCGTCGCGCTGCTCGTGGGCCTCATAAGCGCCCGTCGAGGCGCCCGAGGGCACCGCTGCGCGGCCGGTCGATCCGTCGTCCAGCGTAACGTCAACTTCGACCGTCGGGTTGCCCCGGCTATCGAGGATTTCGCGGGCGTGGATGTCGATGATCTCGCTCATGGGACCTGTCCTTCAAGGCGGCTGATGGGTTGCCGCAGGCGTTAGAGCGCGCCGCCCGCGTTCGCAAGCCCCTGCAGGGCCGCCGGCCCGTGAATCCGGAGACCAGAAACGCAAAACCCCGCCTCGAAGGGCGGGGTTCGCAAAGCGTCGTCAAGCGCGGGAGACTTAGTCTTCCTGCGGCTCCAGGATCTGTTTGCCGCGGTACACGCCCGTTTTCAGGTCGATGTGGTGCGGACGGCGAAGTTCGCCCGAGCTGGCGTCTTCGATATAGGTGTTCA
Source organism: Hyphomonas sp. (assembly GCA_041741055.1). Taxonomy (GTDB): domain Bacteria; phylum Pseudomonadota; class Alphaproteobacteria; order Caulobacterales; family Hyphomonadaceae; genus Hyphomonas. Next base: position 1,236 of record JBGSKU010000136.1, on the reverse strand, counting down.
TGTCGAGCCGGTCGTGGGAGCGGCGCATGCGCGTGCGCGATTTCGACTTTTTACTCTTGGGGACGGCCATGGCACTGTTCCGGAATCTGGTTTGGCCGCGCACCCGTATGGCACGCGGGAAAGGGCGCCTGTTAACGCAGCCCGGCGCCGCTGGCAAGCGTCAAACGGCAGGATTTTCGAGCCTGGCCCGTCAAACGAAAATGGCCGGCCCGAAGGCCGGCCAAGGTATGCAAGAAGGACGCCGGTGCTTTGCCCTGGCAAGAAGCCTGATTGGCTCTGCGCCGACAGCTATAGTTAATAAGGGAATGAGTCTGAACAATGGCGCCCATCGCTGTTGTCCGGCGTTCAGGATCGGGGTTCGCGAGTTGGGCGCTTACCCGTCACGTCATGTGGGAAAGTTGGACGGGCGGCGCCAGGACGCGACGGGCCTGCCTCAGGCTGGACGGGTGAAGATCGCCTCAAGGCTTCGCAAATTCATCCCGTTTTTCAAGTAGTTGGCCGGCGTCAGGTTGACGGCCTTGATAACCCCGCGCTCCACACGGGTCCCCTCGCCAGACTCCGCTGGCACCAGATCGAAGTCGAGGATGTTGATACATCCCGTATCCTGTTCGAACCCCGCGCTGGCCCCCAGGGGGGCCCCGATGACGTCAGCCAGGACCATCCGGTTCACGACTTCGTGAGCCACCACCAGCGCCGAGGCCCAATTCGGGCGCATCAGGAGGTCATGCAGGCCCGCCCGCACCCGGATCATTGCGTCCGCGAATCGCTCGCCGCCCGGCAGGAACTCGGCGTCCGGCTCACCCGCCTGCTCGAAGGTGAAGGTCATAACCGCGGCCAGATGCTCGGCCGAGTGGAAATCCATGTAGCTGCCGGACCGCAACTCACCGAAACGCTCCTCGACCTCCAGCTCCAGAGCCAGGGGATGCTCGGCCAGCACGATCTCCGCCGTCTGGCGCGTCCGCGGCAGGCCGGAGCAGATCGCGAGATCGAAATGCACGTCCGACAGGGCCACCCCGGCAGCCTGAGCTTCCTCCACGCCCCGCTCGGTCAGCGTGGCGACCTTGGGGTCACGGGACTTGCGCACGGCTTCGGAGGTATAATCCACGAACCCATGCCGCATCAGATAGATGCGCCGCCGGCCGGTGGTGCCGGGCAGCGCGCTCATCCGCGCGAAACGCCCCAGTCCTTGAGGATCTCTGAGGTGTGCTCACCCACGCCCGCGGGCCGGCGCTGGAT
>JBGSKU010000135.1:0-4320 GCA_041741055.1 Hyphomonas sp. | reverse complement strand
TCGCCGTCCGCCTCGTCGTTGCCGGCCTCAGCATCAGCTTCGGCGCCGTCGTTGTCCTCATCCCCATGGTCATGATCGTGTTCGTGATCGTGGTGGGAATGGCGATCGCCGCCATGTTCGAGTTCGGCGGCCACGCCGTGCGGCACGTACGGGCCGTCATCATCGTCATCGTCCTCGATGGCGGCAGCGGCCTCTTCGGCGGCCTCGCGCAGCAGGGCCTCGCGGTCCTCGGCGGGCAACTGGTAATAATCCGGGTGGATTTCGCTGAACGCGAGGAAGCCGTGACGGTTGCCGCCATACTCGACAAAGGCCGCCTGGAGCGAGGGCTCCACCCGGGTCACTTTGGCGAGATAGATGTTTCCGCGGAGTTGTTCGCTGCCGGTTGATTCGAAGTCGAAATCGTCAACCTGGCCGTTGTTGACGATGGCCACCCGCGTTTCTTCGGGATGGGCGGCGTCGATAAGCATCAATCTGCTCATGTAACAGAACCTTTCGGTCCGGCGCGGCGGGCCAGGGCGCACTGCGCCTCAGTTGGCCCCGAAGGCCGGTAATGGGATTTGAGGGAAATGCCACGCCCGAAGGGGTCGCCGATCGCGTGGGCGACCTAGCGAATCCTGTAGTGGCAGCAGCACTTTTGCGCATTGTTCCTTGCTTTCCTGAGCGCGCTACCCGCTTGCCTTTCCGGGGAAGCCGGGTCTGGTGCGCGCTGTTGGGAAACCTATGGGCCAGCCCCTTCGGACGGCCACAGACAGATAGTGCCCAATTTCATCCGGAATTGAAAGAGCCAAATTCCGAACGGGAACAGGGCCGCAGCTAAGACCCGGTCAAGCGGAGGTTAATCTTCGCGTGTCTATGAGGGCATTGTCCCCTATTGCCCCAGCCTGCCAGGCCGCCGACCGCCCCAATGACGAAATTCCTGTCTATCCTGTTGATAATGCTGGGATTTGCCAGCCTTTCGTCGGCCATGGCGGACGTGACGCAGGTGCGAATCGTCGGGGATGGCGCGCCGACCCGGATCACCCTCTGGACGGATACGGCCGAGACGGCCGACGGATTGCTGACTGAAGGCAGTGGGGAACGCAAGGTAGTGCTGCTTCTCGCGCAGAACGGGTATTCTGCGGCGGGCGAAGGTAATGGCGGGGTCGAATCCTGGTCGCTGGAGCCGGGCCGGCTGGAGTTCACGCTGGACCGTCCGATGGCCGTCACCCGGATGCTGCGTCTCCCGCCGACCGGAAAAGAGCGCGCCTACCGCGTGATTCTGGACCTCGATACGATTTCGCCGACCCGCTACACGGTCGCTGCCCGCCGGGACACGAAAAAGCTGGCCAAACTGGAGACCCAGTTCGCCGAGGCCCGCGCGGACGCGAAGAAACTCGCCGGGGCTGCGACGGCGCCGCGCAAACCCTCTGGGTCCCGCAAACACGTGATTGTGATCGATGCGGGTCATGGCGGGAAGGATCCCGGCGCCCTTGCGGTGAATGGCGGCAAGGAACGCGACATCACCCTGAAGGCGGCGCTGGCGCTGCGGGATGTTCTGGAACGGACCGGCAAGTATGAAGTGCGCCTGACCCGGGACACGGACGTCTATGTGGAGCACGAGGACCGGGTCACTTTGGCCCGCAACTGGGGCGCCGAGCTGTTCATCTCGCTGCATGCCGACGCGGCCGGCTCCGCCAGCGTGGCGGGCGCGTCCGTCTATACCATCTCCGCGCGCGGCGAGACCCGGATTGACCGGGAGTCGAGCCGGAATGACTGGAAGATTGCCATCGAGGATGGCACGCCCGGCCAGCTGAACGGCCTGCTCGAGGATCTTGTCAAGCGCGAGACCAAGACCCGCTCGGCCGAGTTTGCCGAACTGCTGCTGCCCGAACTGGCGGCGGCCGGGCCGGTGCTGCGCAACACGCACCGCAATGCAGGCTATTATGTGCTGCTCGCGCCCGATGTACCGGCCGTGCTCGTTGAACTCGGCTTCGTGACCAATGCCGACGACGCCAAGCGCCTCCAGTCCGAGAAGGGCCGCAAGGCAGCGGTGACCGCCATTGCCTCCGCCATCGACGCCTATTTTACCCAGCAGGACCTGCGCCTCGCGTCGAACTGATCTTCCGGCGCAGCGCCCGGCCTCTTGCCGCCTGTCCCGGATGCTGCAAATTTCACGACATGAAACGTTTCAGGGTTTTGCTGGCGCTCGCGCCGCTGAGTATTTCTGCGGCCTGCGCCACGGGTAACTTTGACCGGACCGCCTATCCTTCGGCTGACCGGCCGGACGAGGCGCGGGCCTACAGCGACTTCATGGTCGCGCGTGTCGCCGCCCTGACGAACGATCCTGAAATGGCGGCGCGCCATTATGCGTCGGCGATCTCGACAGCGCCCGAGGAACTGGACCTTGCCGAGCGCGCCGTTTTCTCCGCCTTGCTGGCGGGCGATTACGGGCTGGCAGCCGGCATGGCGCGCCGGGCAAGTGATTCCGGCAGCGAGGCGAGCCTCGTTCGCCTGACGCTGATCGCGGACTCGATCGGCCGGGGGAAGACCAAAGCGGCTATCGACCTGGTCGAGGCGAGCGACCTGAGCGCCTTCAACCGTATGGTCGCGCGCAACATGGAGGCCTGGAGCCTGCTCGACGTGGAAGGCGCCGATGCCGCCGAAGCGCTGCTCCAGAAGAACCTGACCGGCGATCCGCGGCTAGACAATGCGACGCTCCACATCATGGGCCTCGTGCAGACGGCCGCACACCGGGACGACGCGGCCCTCGCCACGTTTGACGCGATCTGGTCCTCCGGCGCGCGGCTCGCGACGGGCACCGAAACCTATGCAGCCCTGCTGGCCGAACGCGGCGAACGGGATAAGGCTCTCTCGATTCTCAACCAGTTCCGTGCGGATGTCGGCTACAATGCCGCGCTCGAAGCACTGAAGGCACGGATCGAAGCCGGCGAGGCGATCAAGGCGCCGCGGCTCACGGTGCGCCAGGGCGCCGCGCTTGCGCTCTTCCTGCCGGCCTCGGCGCTGTTCTTCCAGACCAGTGACGACGTGGCGGCGGTCTATTTCGTGCTCGCCGTCGCGCTGGATCCGGACCTGCACCAGGCCCGCACCCTGTGGGCGCAGTCGCTGATCCAGGCGGACCGCCGCGATGAGGCCATCCGCATACTGAGGGATGTGCCGCAAAGCTCGCCCTATTACGCGGCGGCGCGCAGCCAGATGGCGAGTACGCTGCTGCAGGAAGACCGCGCCAATGAGGCCCTCCAGGTCGCCGCCGAAGCGCTGGCAGCCAAGCCCGACCGCAGCCTGCGCATGCAACTGGCAGAGCTCTACCGTTCGCTTGAGCGCTACGGCGAATCCGAATCCATCCTGACCGATGTGATTTCTGCCGACGAAGCCGAGGGCCGTGAAGATTGGCGGCCGATCTTTTCACGCGGCGCGGCGCGGGAGCGCCAAGGAAATTATGAAGGCGCCGAGGCAGACATGAAGCGCGCACTGGCGCTCAATCCCAGCAACGCGACCGTCCTCAATTATCTCGGCTATTCGTGGATCGACCGCGGCGTGAACCTCGCCGACGGGCTTGACCTGATCCGGCAGGCCGTGGCGCTGCAACCGGACTCGGCGCATATCGTCGACAGTCTCGGCTGGGCGCATTTCAAGTCTGGACAGTACGATCTGGCGGTCGACTATCTCGAACGCGCCGTCGAACTGATGCCGGGCGACGCCGTCCTCAACGATCATCTCGGCGATGCATACTGGCAGGTCGGCCGCCGCAAGGAAGCCGGATTCCAGTGGCGGCGCGCGCTCAAACTTGATCCGGCCCCGGAAGACAAGGCAAGGATCGAGCAAAAGTTGATGACGGGCCCCGGGGCGCCCCCACCGGCACCCGGCTCGGCCGTGGCGCGCTGACGGCAGGCATTCGGGGGAAGCACCATGATCCAGCTCAAGGCGTTCGCGCCCGCCAAGGTGAACCTGTTCCTGCATGTCGGCCCCGTAAAGCCGAACGGCCGGCACGACCTCGATTCCCTTGTCGTGTTCAGCAATATGGCCGCCAGCGATCATCTGACGGTCGAGCCGGCGGACGGGCTGTCGCTCTCCGTGTCCGGCCCCGGCGCCGCCGAAGCTGGTCCGGATGCGGACAATCTGGTACTGCGCGCCGCGCAGGCCCTGCAGGCCGCCAGTGGCACCACCAAAGGGGCGAAGATCTCGCTCGATAAATGGTTGCCCGTCGCAGCCGGGATCGGCGGCGGATCATCGGACGCCGCCGCCGCGCTGCGCCTGCTGACCCAGCTCTGGAATATCGATCCATCGCATGCGGCGGCTGTTGCGCCGGGGCTTGGCGGCGAC
>JBGSKU010000134.1:0-3098 GCA_041741055.1 Hyphomonas sp. | reverse complement strand
TGCACCACGATGGCGACCGACACGTACGCGTCCGGCACGCCCGCCAGCGCGTGCATGTTCAGGAAGCGCGCCGCGCTGTCGAGATTGCGGCTCACCGCATCGCCTTCGCTGGCGGCAGAAATGTCGAACGCCACCTTGAAGTGCGCATCGGCGGGCAGAACTGCGCCGGCGACCGGAGCAGTCTTGCCGAAAGAAGGTACGCGCGTACCGGCAACAAAATCCTCGGGTCCGGCGAAGGCCGGCAGGGCCAGGCAAACGGCAGCGGCGGCAAGAATGGAAATGCGCATGGGGTCACTCCTTGAGGGCGGCGTCTCACCGCCGGATATGAGCCGGAACGTAGGCCTTGCTTTGCTCCGCGTCGAGGGCGCGGTGCGGGCAGCTCAGGCGCCAGGTTTGATCACTTCGATTTCGGGCCAGCGCGCGCAGGCTTTCGCGACAACACTGTCCCAGGCGCTGGACAGGGGACGATGCGGGTTGGGTCGAAGCTTCATCGCGAACAGGTCTTCGAGGCCAAAGGGCGCGAAGACGCTGATTTCGTCATCCGGTTCCAGACGGATGCCGACCGCGAAAGCGGGCGACACAAAGCGGGTGATCATCGTGTCGGTGTCCGGCAAGGGTGCGTAGTCATCTCCGAAATGGTCCTTGAACCAGAGGTGCACGCGCGCCTGGTTGCGCACCTCCACGCGGTCCCGCAAAGCTGCATCGAACGCCGCCTGCACGCGCCGGATCACGACATCCTCGGCGTCCCATGACAGGTCGGAGCCATCGAAATAGACGACGTCGAAATCCTTGATCCCGTATGTCGGCTGCCGCCCCGTTCTTGCATTCCATACGGTCTGGTAGACGGCCCCGGCCACGATGCGCCAATCAGGCAGGCGCAAGCTGCGCACCACGCGCAGGACCCGCATGAGTTCCGGATTAGCCCGGACGTGCTGGATCAGGTCTGCGGTCAATCGGTCCGGGCTCTGCGAGGGGGTTGGATGTTGCGCCATTCAGGACAATCCTGCACGTCTCAGGTCTTGAGCGCACCCGCATGGTGGGCGATGTGCTCGTCCATATAGGTCGCGATGAAATAATAGTCGTGCCCGTATCCCTCGCGCAGGCGGTAGTCGAGCCTCTGGCCATTCTTCTCGCAGGCCGAAATGAAGATCTCCGGCCGCAGCTGCGTTTCGAGGAATGTGTCCGCCGTGCCGGTATCGACGAGGATCGTCGCGCGGCTCTGGCGCTCCTTCACGAGTTCGGTGGAATCGTACTGTTCCCACGCGACTGAGATCGGCCCCAGATAGGCGGTGAAGGCCTTCTCGCCCCAGGGCACGCGGGCGGGCGACGTGATCGGCGAAAAGGCGGAGCAGGATTTGTACGTGTCCGGATTTTTCAGGTGCAGCATGATCGCGCCGTGCCCGCCCATCGAATGACCGAAAATGCCCTGGCGCGACATGTCGGCGGGGAAATTCGCAGCGATCAGGCCGGGCAGTTCGCCGGTGACGTACTGGTCCATGCGGTAATGCGTGGACCAGGGCGCCTGCGTGGCCGTCAGGTAGAAGCCGGCGCCTTGCCCCAGGTCATACGCGTCATCATCGGGCACATCCGCGCCGCGCGGGCTGGTGTCCGGCGCGATGATCATCAGGCCGTGGCGCGCCGCATGTTCCTGCACGCCGGATTTCTCCATCATGTTCGCCCAGGTGCAGGTCAATCCTGAAAGATACCACAGCACCGGCACGGGGCCGTGGGCGGCCTGCGGCGGGGTATAGACCGCAAACCGCATCGTGCAGCCGAGCACCGCGCTCGTATGGTCGTGCACCGAAAGTGTGCCGCCGAAGGATTTCCAGGAAGATACAGAAGTCAGTGACATGTCGCTGCGTACTCTCTTGAACCGGGACCACAATGCCCCGATAGAACATCGGCCATCAAGGCGGGAGGCCAGTTTTGAATCATTACGTGCTCTATGGCGCCGAAGTGAGCTATTTCTCCGGCAAGGCAAGGGCCTATCTGCGCTGGCGCGGGGCCGGTTTCGAGGAGCGTCTGGCGACGCGCGAGGTCTACCGCGACGTGATCCTGCCGAAGGTCGGCTGGCCGGTGATCCCGGTTCTGGAAATGCCGGACGGCCGGATCGTGCAGGACACCGCCGACATTCTCGATTCGGTCGAGGCATTGGAAAACGCCTCGCCGCCTGCGCTGCCGGAGGGCGCGTTGCAACGCCTCGCCTCGCGCCTGTTCGAGCTCTTCGCGGATGAGTGGCTGGTGCTGCCCGCCATGCACTACCGGTGGAACTATAACGAAGACTGGGCCTACCGCGAATTCGGCGCGATCTCGGCGCCGGACGCGCCGCTGGCTGAGCAGTACGCCATCGGCAAGAAGAATGGCGAACGCTTCAAAGGCGCCGTGCCGATGCTGGGCGTCAGCGAGGAAACGCGCGACGGCATCGAGGCCGCCTACGAAACCTTCCTTCGAGATTTCTCCGCGCACCTGGAGCGCCACCCCTATCTGCTTGGTGCGCGCGCCTCGCTGGGCGATTTCGCACTCAACGGCCCGCTCTACGCCCACCTGCTGCGCGATCCGGAAAGCGGCCGGCTGATGAACAAGCTCGCGCCGCGCGTGGCAGATTATGTGCGCCGCGTTCAGGCCGGAGAGGGCAAGGATGGCGCTCTGCTGGCAAACGATGCCGTGCCGGAAACCCTGTCGACGATCCTCCGTGTACAGATGCGCGACCAGATGCCGGCGCTGGTCAAGACGGCGGACCTGTTCGGCAAATGGGCCGCGGGCGTGACGCCGGGCGCAGACGTGCCGCGCGGCTTCGGCATGATCGAGTTCGAGACCGGCGGTTTCGAAGGCAGCTGCGCCGCACGCAGTTTCCCGCTGTGGCGCCTGCAATCTGTGACGGATGAAATTGATGCGATGAGCGCGGCCGACAAGGTGCGCGCCGAGGCCTGGCTGGATTCCATCGGCGGCGCGCCGCTGATGACGTTCAGGCTCCCGGCGCGGCTGGCGCGCCGGGAATACCGTTTGAAACTCGCTTAACCCGCGCGGTGCAGCGCGCAGAGCTTGTTGCCGTCCGGATCGCGCAGGTAGGCGAGGTAGAGCGCGCCGGCGCCTTCGCC
>JBGSKU010000133.1:0-6586 GCA_041741055.1 Hyphomonas sp. | reverse complement strand
GAATATGCCATTCCGGCCGGCGCGCGGGCGCGCTCGGCGGCGATGGGCGGAGACGGGAAAGCCGTGTACGCGATCATCGATGGCGGAACCTTCGGCGAGATCTGGACCTTCCCGGCGGACGGGCGCGGCGAAGGCAAGGCGCTGACGCAGGGCGCGCAGGATTATATCTGGCGGCTGTTCCCGGCCCCCAAGGGCAGCACGCTGCTCTACACGACCAAGCGCGGCAAGCTGATGGAGCTGGATACAGCAACCGGCAAGAGCACCGAGATCGACAAGACCGCCAGCAGCGCGGACGATGCCTTCCAGGAGTTTACCTGGTCCGCTGACGGACGATATCTCGCCTATACCGGTTTTGATGTGCGCGACATGCCGCAGGTGATTCTGTTCGATACGAAGACGCGCACGCGCACTGTGCTGACGACCGGGAAGTATGAATCCTCGGCGCCAGCCTTCTCGGCGGATGGGGCGTGGCTGTATTTCCTGTCCAACCGCAATTTCACGCCGACACCCGGCGCGCCCTGGGGCGACCGCAACATGGGCCCCTCCTTCGGCGCACGCGGAAAGCTCTATGCGCTGCAGCTTGATCCGGCTGCGGACTTTCCGTTCGAGATGCCGGACGAGCTGACGGCGGAGGCCGCTGCGGCGAAGGCGGCCGCCGAGGACGCCAAAGCCGCGAAGAAGGACAAGAAGGCGAAGGACGCCCCTGCAGAAGACAAGACAGAGACACAGGCGAAGATTGACCTGAACGGGGTTCAGGCGCGACTGTGGGAAGTGCCCGTGCGGCCCGGCGACTATATCGCGCTCGCCGCCAATGCGACACACCTGTTCCTTCTGGAAAGCACCGGCAATGACAGCCCGCCCGCACTGAAGCGGCTGGAGATCAAGGCCGAGAAGCTGGAAGTGGCCGACTATGCCAAGGGTGTCCAGACGTTCGGCCTGTCGGCGGATGGCAGCAAGCTGTTCGTGCTGATGGGAGAAGGATCGGAGGCGAAGTTCCTGATCCTTGATCCGAAGGCGGACTTCCCGGAAGACCCGTCGAGCAATCTTGTGCGCCTCGCGGACTGGCGCCCGGCCATCGATCCTCATGACGAGTGGCGGCAGATGACTCTGGATGCCTGGCGCCTGCACCGCGACTTTGCCTATGACCCGAAGCTGCGCGGCGTGAACTGGGACGGTGTGCGTGACCATTTCGTTCCGCTCGCGGATCGTCTCGGATACCGCGGCGAACTTGATGACCTTATGGGACAGATGTCGGCCGAGCTCGGCATCCTGCACAGCCAGATCCGTCCGGGCGAGACGCCGGTGGACGACGAGAGCGGGCAGCCGGGCTTCCTGGGCGCGACGTATGAAGCGGCGCCGGGCGGCGTGAAGATCGTGTCGATCCTGTCGGGCGAGACGGACCGTCCGGAGACGCTGGGTCCGCTGCTGAAACCGGGCGTGGACGTGAAGCCGGGCGATGTGATCACGGCGGTCGATGGCAAGGCGGTGAGGTCACGCGACGCATTGATGGACGCGCTCACGATGAAGGCGGACCAGCAGGTGCGTCTTGACCTGTTGCGCGGCGCGGCCAAGCGCAGCGAGATCGTGGTGCCGGCCTCCCGGCGCACCGAGAGCCAGCTGCTCTATGCCGACTGGGTGCAGAAGAACCGCGAAGCGGTGGCGAAGGCCTCCGGCGGCAAGATCGGCTACCTGCACCTGCGCGCCATGGGCGCGGCCGATGTGGCGAGCTTCGCCCGTGATTTCTACGAGCACTATGACAAGGACGGCCTGATCATTGATGTGCGCGGAAATCGCGGCGGCAATATCGACAGCTGGATCATCGGCACGCTGCTGCGCAAGGTGTGGGCCTACTGGCCAGGCCCGGACGGCACGGGCGGCAACAGCAACATGCAGCAAACCTTCAAGGGCCACCTGGCAGTGCTGATCAACGAGGGCACCTATTCGGACGGCGAGACCTTCGCGGCCGGCATCAAGGCGCTGGATCTGGCGCCGTTGATCGGCACACGGACGGCCGGCGCGGGCATCTGGCTGTCGGACCGCAATCCGCTGGCCGATGGCGGACAGGCGCGCGTAGCCGAGTTTGCCCAGTACGGCACCGACGGACGCTGGCTGCTGGAAGGCAACGGCGTTGCGCCGGACATCGAAGTGGATACGCCGCCGCGCGCGGCCTATCTGGGCGAGGATGCGCAGCTCGCCCGCGCGCTGAGCTATCTGGAAGGCAAGATTGCCGAAGAGCCCGTGCCGCGGTTCACGCCCCGTCCCCTGCCCCCGCTGGGCGAACCGGGACAGGATGTGAGATAGGCGGACTTTTCAGTCCCGCAGAATCAGAAAGCCCGCTCGTGAGAGCGGGCTTTCGCTTGTCCGGTGTGTCGTTGCCGAGGGAAGCGGCGGAGCCGGACAGGAGGGAGTTACTGGCCCTTGCGCTGCTTGACGGCTTCTTCGTCAGCCAACGCACGGTCTTCGGCGTTGAATTCGATCTCCGGCGCGGCGCCCTTGCCATAGGCGCGGGCTTTCTGGGCAAGGTTGTCCATCGATTCGCGCATCTGGCCCTGGCCGACGGCCATGGTTTTCGAGGACGCCATGCCGACGGCTTCGGCGTCCGAGAAGCTGGCAAATTCGGCGCCGAGGAAGACGACTTCCCAGCCCTTGGCGCGGGCGCGGTCGAGCGCGGCCTTGGCGCCCTGCTTGGTCAGCTCGCTGGACGAGTTTTCAAGACCATCGGTCATGATGACGATGACGGCTTTTTCCGGCGCATCGGCCTCGGCGCGGCTGACGATACGGCCGATGGCGTCGTAGAGCGGGGTCATGCCGCGCGGGTTGGCCTCATCATCGGTGACCTTGTTCCAGTGGGCGGGGTCGACCTTGTCGCGCAGCACGTCGAACTGAAGGCCGTCCTGATGGTCGAAAACCGCCAGGGTGACGGCGGTCTTGATGTCAGCGCCGGCGATCTCGGCGCCCGGGGCGTCGGCAGCGAAGCTGTCGGCATACGCATTCACCGAGGTGAGCGCTTCGTCCCAGATGTCTGCCATCGACCCGGTGCGGTCGAGCAGGATGTAGGACTGGACCGTATCGGTCTTGTGTGGTTGCGGCAGGATTTTTGCCTGCGCGGTGGCGGCGAGCGCGAAACCGGCGGCGATGGCGAGGAGTGATCTGGTGAACTTCATGATATGCGTCCCTTCCCAAATGTGCGGTGAAGGAAAGCTGCGCCGTGAATGCGGCACGTCTGTGTCGCGAATCCGTCAAGGCAAAGGAAAAGGGCCGCCATTTGCATGGCGGCCCCGGTTTCTGGTGAACAGCTGTTCAGACTCGCGCGATCCGGGAACGGATCATTTGCCTTTGCGGCGGATCACATCGTTCTCGCCGGCTTCCTTGCGGTCCTCTTCGTTGAACTCCATCGCCGCGGCGTCCTCGAAATAGTGGCGGCTCTTTGCGGCAAGCTTGCGCATCGAGGCATCGAAGCTGCCCGAGGCCATGGCCATCGATTTGCTGCCCGCAACGCCCACCGCTTCGGCGTCCATGAACTGGCCGAATTCGGCGCCGAGGAAGACGACTTCCCACCCCTTGGCCCGTGCCCGGTCGAGCGCCGCCTTGGCGCCGTCCTTGTTGACTTCCTTCGAGGCGTTCTCGTGGCCGTCGGTCATCACCACGATGACAGCGCGGCCGGGCTGGTCGGCTTCGGCCAACGCCACGATGCGGGCGATCGAGTCGAACAGCGGGGTCATACCGCGCGGGCTCGCCTCGGCATCGGTTACCTTCTTCCACTCGGCCGCCTTCACGCCGCGCCGCAGCACGTCGAACTGCAAGCCGCCATGATGGTCGAAGACGGCGAGGGTCACCTGGTCGTTTTGAGAGGGCTTGGCGCCATCCGCCGGCTTGGTCAGCGCCTCGACATAGGCGTTCACGGAGCCCAGCGCTTCAGCCCAGATGGACCCCATGGAACCGGTCCGGTCGAGGAGGATGTAGGCGTGCGTCTGAGCCGCGGGGGTCGTTTTGGGGTTCGTATCGGTCATGGATGGTCCTCCGTCGATGCGCCCCCACGCCCGGACCGTGCAAATGGGAAAGCGCCCACCCGGTTAAAGGGGGCGCTTCCCATAATTCGTTGCTGCAAGTGCGAAACAGGCCGCGCCGCCCTCAGGCGAACTGCGGCGCGATCTTCAGGTTGCGGACCCAGCCGATCTTCTCGAGGAAAAGCAGGACGGTGCCGTTATAGTCCACGATCCGGTTCCAGATGCCCTTGCGCGGACGGTGCAGCGCGCTGACCGGCTCGTCATGGTGGTGGTCGTGGAAGGCTTCGCCGCCGGTCAGCAGGGCCATCAGATGGTCAGCCCAGGCGGGCGTCTTCAGGTGGCCCAGCACGTTGATGCCATAGACCGTGGCGTGGAACTGGATGGCGCGCCCGATGATGACGCTGGCATGCAGCAGCGCCGTCAGCACGAGCGAGCCGCCGCAGGCCCAGACGATCAGGTAGATGATCGCCGGGATGACGAAATGGATGACGAGGCTGAGCTCGTTATAGAACCGGTCCATCCAGACGACGATCGGATGCTTTTTCAGCCAGATCGGCATGGGCCGTGCGGTGTCGTTCTTGTCGCGGAACAGGATCCAGCCGACCCAGGCCCAGCGCTTGGACTCGAAGGGATTGTGCGGGTCGCCCGGTTGATCGGCAAAGCGGTGGTGCTGTGAGTGATAGTTCACCCAGTCGCGGACGCGGCCCTGCATGGCGATCATCAGGTTGATCATGGCCAGAACCTGGGCAGGCGGCGCCAGTTCGCCGGCGCGGTGCTGCAGGATGCGGTGCAGCGGGCCGATGCCCATGTTGCACCAGAAGACCGAGAAGGCGATGACCCCGATTGCCAGCGGCACATACCACCAGTGGAAGGTGAGCGCGCTGACAAAGATGCCGAGGAGGACCATTGTGACGAACAGGGCGACCCCGAGCACGGGATAGCCAAACGCGGAGAAAAAGCTCGGGATGTCGAAAGTTTTCCAGGTTTTCGGAATCGCGAGCGAGCGCGGTGTCATTGATGTCCAGTCCTCTTCTTCCATCCGGTCGCCGGACGGCTCAATATTACGGGAAACTCTCAGCCCCCGCCCCTTAATACTTGATTAAGACCTCAGGGGCCGAGGTCCAAGCGCAAAAAGCGGCGTTGGCGGCCCGCTCCTGCAAGCGTGATCGAATGCGCTTGGGGGTGGTGACGGGCCCCGCCTGTTTTGGCTAGATGGGGATGCGAGGAGCTGGGGCCAAGATGAGTGATGAGCGCCGCCTGAGGGAAATCCGGGATGTGGCCCGGCTGCTGAACCTTGACGACGAGGTCAGCCAGGACCTGTCCGATGTGCGCGTGGCATGCCCGCTGCACGCGGAGTGTATCGCTTCAGGCGACAATAACCTGCACCTGGACCTGCAGGCGGCACGGTTCCGCTGTGCGCTGGATGGCGAGACGGGCAGCTTCGGCGAACTGATCCGGCGCATCGAAGCCGGGCGCAGCCTGGTTGCGGTGCGCCTGCCGGATGAGGACGAGACGCCGCCGCCTGCCCCGATCGATGCGAACTATACGGTGGCCGTGCGGGCAACCAATCCGGTGCTGAAGACCGAGCCGCAGGTAGCCCTGCTGACCGACAAGCTGCTCTCCGCCGAGGAGATCAAGGCGGCGCGGGAGCTCCGGCTGGAGGAAATCCGTGCGGCGCGGGCCGAGCGGCGCAGGGGCGCAGGCGAGAAACTGATCGTCATCCTGCTGGCGCTGGTCTTCCTGATCGCCGGACTGATGGCGGCCGGTCTGTCGGGCTTTGCGAACTACAATGCCTTTGCCTCGACGGTCGCCGATCCGGCGCAGGGGCGCATCTGGGGCGCGGCGGGCATCATCGCCGCCATCGTCTCCTTCGGCGGGTTCACCTTCGTCTACTGGCACGCGGCCAACCGCCGGCACTGGGAAAGCCTGCGCTCGCTCGTCTTTGCCCTGATCGGCGCCGGCGCCTCGATCCTCGGGACGGAAATCTACATCCATTCGAACAATCTGTCGGCGGCGGCCGAAGTGTCGAGCGCGGCGACGAACCGGGACGTGCTTGAGGCGCAGGTCGCCGACTGGCGCCGCCAGCTCGAGGGCATCCCGCCGGAGACACGCTCGGTGGAGGGGCTGGAGGCCTATATCGCCGAGGTCGAACGCGTGGGGCGCACCGAGCAAAAGCCCTACCGGGATGCGCAGAACGAACTCGGCCTAGCCAAGCGCCGCGACGAGCTGAACGCGAAGATCGAAGCGGCGAACGCCGAACTGCTGGGCCAGGGCAGCGGCAACATCCTGCTGCAGGCCGAGCAACGTGCGTCGCTGCCGAGCTGGCTGTTTGCGGTACTGCTGGAACTCTTTTCGAGCCAGGCGACTTCGATTGGCCTCGTCGCGCTGCTGATCCTCACGCGGCGGCGGCCGGATCAGTCCGCCAACGGATAGGTTTCGCCGTCGCGGCCGCGCACGGCCCAGGTATCATCGCGGCGCTCGATATCGGATAGCGCCAGAGACGCCTTCGAGACCCCGCCGGGAATGTCGAATACATAATGGGGCACGGCGAGGCCGGAGGCATTGTCGCGCAAGGCCCG
>JBGSKU010000132.1:0-2752 GCA_041741055.1 Hyphomonas sp. | reverse complement strand
GATGGCGCGGCGATCCAGAAGGCGGGCCTGCGGTCGCTGGCGGCGGGCACGAAGCTGGCAGACGTGATCGCGCTGGCCGCCCGGTTCCGGCAGGACGACCAGACCACGCCGCTGATCCTGATGGGCTATGCCAACCCGGTTCATTCGATGGGCTATGACGTGTTCGCCGAAAAGGCTGCCGCCGCCGGAATCGACGGCTCCATCATCGTCGATCTGCCGCCCGAGGAAGATGCGCCCCTGCGCGAAGCTTATGCCCGGCACGGTCTGTCAGTCATCCGGCTGGCCACGCCCACGACAGACGAGCACCGTGCGGCGAAGGTCGCCGAAGGGGCCTCGGGATTCATCTATTTCGTGGCCGTAACGGGTGTCACCGGCGCGGGAAGCGCCGATCCTGCAGCGATTGCAGCGAAAGTGGCCATGGTGAAAAAAGTGTCCGGATTGCCGGTTTGTGTCGGTTTCGGTGTAAAAAGTGGTGCACAGGCTGCGGAAATGGCTAAAATCGCAGACGGGGTGGTCGTTGGTTCGGCTTTTGTGGAAAAGGCGGGCGATGCACAGGCAAGTGGCAGGTTCGGCGACGCAGCCCCGGCAATGGGCAGCCTTGCGCGGGAACTGCAGGGTGCAATCGCCTCGGTCCGCAAAGGCTGATTTGACTGCGATTTCAGGAGAGTTCGTCCCATGAACTGGATCAACAAGGTCACCCCGCCCGGTCTCAAGACCATGATGCAGAAGAAGGACACCCCGGATGACCTCTGGGTGAAGTGTCCGGCCTCCGGCGAGCTGATCTACAAGAGCGACCTGGAAGCGACCTGGAATGTCACTCCGGCCGGGGCGCACCTGCGCATCTCTCCGCGCACACGCTTCCGCCTCCTGTTCGACGATGAGCGCTGGGAGCCGATTGCCCTGCCTCCGGTCGTGATGGACCCGCTGAAGTTCAAGGACGACAAGCCCTATCCCGCGCGCCTCAAGGCCGCTCGGTCCAAGGTCGCGGCGCGCGACCTCAAGGAAACCGAAGAGGGCGGGGCGCCGCTTCTGCAGGAAGACTGCATGGTCGCCGCCTATGGCAAGATCGGCGGCGTGCCGGCCGTGATCCTGGTTCAGGATTTCGAATTCATGGGTGGCTCGCTCGGCATGGCGGCCGGCGAGGCCTTCATCACGGCGGCGCAGCTGGCGCTCGCCCGCAAATCCTCCTTTGTGGTGTGCACGGCCTCCGGCGGCGCACGTATGCAGGAAGGCACGCTCAGCCTGATGCAGATGCCGCGCACGACGCTGGCGATCAATGACCTGGCCGATGCGAAACTGCCCTACGTGGTGGTGCTGACGGACCCGACTTCGGGCGGCGTGTCGGCATCGTATGCGATGCTGGGCGATGTGCACATTGCCGAGCCGGGCGCGATGATCGCCTTCTCCGGCCCGCGCGTGATCGAACAGACGATCCGCGAAAGCCTTCCGAAAGGCTTCCAGCGGTCGGAATTCCTGCGCGAGAAGGGCCAGGTCGATATCGTCTGTGACCGGAGGAAGCTGAAGGCGACGCTGTCGCGCGTCCTCTCCCACCTCCTGCCGATGTCGCGCCGCCGGGATGATCGTTCCAGCGTCACGCTCACGGCGCCGAAGACGCACGCCGAAAAGCCGCCCCAGCCGAGGGGCACTGCTGATTGAACGGTAATAGTCCGGCGCTCGAAGCGGCGCTGAAGCGCTTCGAGGGTCTTTATCCAGACGTGATCGAGCTGTCGCTCGGGCGCATCCTGCGTGCGCTCGAACGCCTCGGCAATCCGCATCTCAAGCTGCCGCCGGTGATCCATGTCGCCGGCACGAACGGCAAGGGGTCCACCTCCGCCTTCATGCGGGCCATGGCCGAAGCGGCCGGCCTGTCCGTACACGTCTTCACCTCGCCTCACCTCGTCCGATTCAACGAACGGATCCGGCTGGCGGGCAAGTTGGTCGATGATGCGCGCCTCATCGCCTGGCTCGACCGCACCTTCGAGGCCATCGGTGACGGACAGATCACGCATTTCGAGGCGACCACCGCCGCCGCCTTCCTCGCCTTCTCCGAAGTGCCGGCAGACCTCCTGATCCTCGAAGTCGGCCTCGGCGGGCGCTATGACGCGACCAATGTAATCGAGGCGCCGGCCTTGTCGGTGATCACGCCGGTGGACTTCGACCACAAGGCCTTCCTCGGGTCGGATCTGCGCTCGATCGCCGGCGAGAAGGCGGGCATCATCAAGCCGGGCAGGCCGGTCCTGACGGCGATCCAGCGCAAGATCAGCGACGAGGTGATTGCCCGGACGGCGGCCGCCGAAGGTGCGCCGCTCTACCGGCTGAAAACCCATTTTGTCGATGCGATGCCCGACGATCTTTCGTTGATTGGCGAGCACCAGCGCTCCAACGCCGCTCTGGCCGCAATGGCAATGCAGCTGTTCGGAAATTCGACGCGGATTTCGCAGGAGGCGATTTTTCGCGGCGCGCGCACGGCGGTGTGGCCGGCGCGCATGCAACGCCTGAAGCCGGGTCCGGTCACCGCCATGGCGCAGGGCTGCGAAGTGTGGCTCGATGGCGGGCACAATCCGCATGCGGCGCGCGCCATCGCGCGCCATCTGAAACAGCTCGGCGGCAAGACGGCGCTGGTCACCGCCATGCTCGCCAGCAAGGATTCGGTCGGCTTCTTCATGCCTTTCCGATATCTGAAGCCGCCGGTCTTCACCCTGCCGAATGCGCCCGGCCATCTCGGCGCCGAGCCGATCAAGCTTGCCGACGC
>JBGSKU010000131.1:0-10244 GCA_041741055.1 Hyphomonas sp. | reverse complement strand
TCGGCGCGGAAGGGACGACCGCCTGGCTGAAAGCGGCGGCGGACGCCTTTGGCGTCACGCCGGAGCGCTTCCATGCCGTTACCGAAATGCCTCGCGCCCGGGCCACCCGCGCGCTGGCCCGCTACGCTGACACGCTGGCGGGCAAGTCGTTGTTCTGCTTCCCGGACTCGCAGCTGGAAATTCCGCTCGCCCGGTTCCTGTCGCGCGAGCTGGGCATGACGCTGGACGAAGTCGGCACGCCTTACCTGCACGCGGTGCACATGGCCGGCGAGCTGGCTTTGCTGCCGGCCGAGGTGCGCCTCAGCGAAGGCCAGGACGTGGACCTGCAGCTGGACCGCTGCCGCGACGCGCGCCCCGACATTACCCTGTGCGGCCTTGGCCTTGCCAATCCGCTCGAGCAGGAGGGCCTGACGACCAAATGGTCGATCGAGCTCGTCTTCACCCCCATCCAGGGATACGAACAGTGCGGCGACCTTGCCGAGCTGTTTGCGCGCCCGCTTACCCGGCGCACGAGGCTTGCGGTCTGATGCAATTGACAGTCTGGACTTATGAAGGCCCTCCGCACATCGGCGCGATGCGGATCGCGACGGCGATGGAGGGGCTGCACTATGTGCTGCACGCGCCGCAGGGCGATACGTATGCGGACCTTTTGTTCACGATGATCGAGCGGCGCGGCAAGCGCCCGCCGGTGACCTACACGACCTTCGAGGCGCGCGACCTTGGCTCGGATACGGCAGAGATCTTCAAGCGCGCGGCAAAGGATGCCTATGCGCGCTTTCAGCCGCAGGCGATGATTGTCGGCGCTTCCTGCACGGCCGAGCTGATCCAGGATGATCCGGGCGGCCTTGCCAAGGCGCTGGACCTGCCGGTGCCGGTGATCGCGCTGGATCTGCCCTCCTATTCCAAGAAGGAGAACTGGGGCGCTTCGGAAACGTTCTACCGGCTCGTGCGCGGGCTGGCGGCGCCGCAGCCGAAAGCGCCGGAAAACCGTCTGCGCCGGCCGGCCTGCAACGTGCTGGGCCCCACGGCGCTGGGCTTCCGCCACCGGGATGACGTACGCGAGATCACGGGTCTCCTTTTCCAGCTGGGCATCGACGTGAATGTCATCGCTCCGCTTGGCGCGACTCCCGAAGACCTGACACGCCTGCCGGCGGCGGACTTCAATGTTTCGCTCTATCCCGAGATTTCGGATGTTGCCGCCCGCTATCTCGAGAAGGAGTTCGGTCAGCCGTATACAAAGACGATCCCGATCGGCGTCGGCGCGACGAATGATTTCATCGTCGAGGTCTGCGGCCTTGCCGGCATCGAAGTGCAGGACCTGTCGGCCTTCGCGAGCAACATGCCCTGGTGGTCGCGCTCGGTGGATTCGAACTATCTGACCGGCAAGCGCGTGTTCATCTTCGGCGACGGCACGCACGCCCTCGCGGCAGCGCGCGTCGCGGCAGACGAACTCGCGTTCACGGTCGTCGGTCTTGGCTGCTACAACCGCGAATTTGCGCGCCCCGTACGCGAAGCCGCCGCCGAGCTTGGGCTCGAGGCGCTGATCACCGAGGATTATCTCGAGGTCGAAGCCGCCATCGCCCGCCTGCAGCCGGAACTGATCCTCGGCACGCAGATGGAGCGCCATATCGCCAAGCGCCTCGGCATTCCGTGTGCGGTGATTTCCGCGCCGGTGCACGTGCAGGATTTCCCGGCGCGCTATGCGCCGCAGATGGGTTTTGAAGGCGCCAACGTGATCTTCGACACCTGGGTCCATCCGCTGATCATGGGGCTCGAGGAGCACCTGCTCGGCATGTTCCGGGAAGATTTCGAATTCAACGATTCGGCGGGGGCCTCGCACCTTGGCGGCCACGGCGCTGCCGAGACAGTCACCGATGCGGCCGCAGCCGCCGCGCAGGCCGGGGAGGGGGCGTCTGCGGCCCTCAACTGGGCACCGGAAGCGGAGAATGAGCTGAAGAAAATCCCGTTCTTCGTGCGCGGCAAGGCGAAGCGCAACACCGAGGCCTTCGCCCGTGACCGGCAACTTGAGACGATCACGCTTGAAACCCTTTATGATGCAAAGGCCAGCTATGGCCGGTAACCGCCCCACCCTGGTCGACAAGACGCCCATCCGGGTCGTGATCCTGTCGCTCGATTCGCATCTCGGTACCGCCATCCGCGCCGCCGAATCGGAACTTCGCCGGACGCATCCGGGCCTTTCGCTGGCCTTTCATCCGGCTTCGGAATTCGACCGCCAGCCCAGGGCGCTCGCCCGCGCCATCGAGGATATCGGCAAGGCGGATTTCATCATGGCGTCGATGCTGTTCATCGAGGACCATATCAAGGCGGTGCTTCCGGCCCTGCGGGCGCGGCGCGATGCGTGCGACGCCATCGTCGGCGCGATGTCCGCTTCGGATGTCGTTCAGCTGACGCGCCTTGACCGGTTCGACATGTCGAAGCCGGCCAGCGGCCCGATTGCGCTGATGAAGCGCCTGCGCGGCGGCACCGGCGACAAGGCGAAATCCGGCGAGCAGCAGATGAAGACGCTGCGCCGCCTGCCAAAGATCCTGCGCTTCATTCCGGGCATGGCCCAGGACGTGCGCGCCTATTTCGTGACGATGCAATACCTGCTGGCGGGTTCGGAAAAGAACATCGCCAATGCGGTCCGGTTCATGGTCGACCGCTATGCCCGCGGCGAGCGCGCGCACCTGCGCGGCAAGATGAATCCCCTGCCGCCGGAAGAATTCCCGGAATCGGGGCTCTATCACCCGGCCATGACACCTTCGGTTTCCGAACGGCTCGACGCGCTGCCCAAACTGGCGGGGGAGCGGCCCACTGTCGGCCTGCTTGTACTGCGCTCCTACATCACCTCCGGCGACGCCGGCCATTACGACGGCGTCATCGCTGCCCTCGAGGCACGCGGCCTGCGGGTCATCCCGGCCTTCGCCAGCGGCCTCGATGCCCGCACGGCCATCCAGCGCTATTTCATGCGCGGCGAGACGCCGACGATTGACGCCCTCGTTTCCCTCACCGGTTTTTCGCTTGTCGGCGGGCCTGCATTCAATGATGCAGATGCGGCCATCGAGATGCTGAAGACCCTCGATATTCCCTATGTCTGCGCCCTTGCCTCGGAGTTTCAGTCGCTGTCCGACTGGGGCCAGAGCGCGCGCGGGCTGACGCCGATCGAGACGACGATCATGGTCGCTCTTCCAGAGCTCGATGGCGCGACGGGTTCCATTGTCATCGGCGGGCGCGCCGATCATGGCACGACGTGTACCGGATGCGCCCGCCGTTGCACATTCGCCGATGACAACAGACGCATGCAGGTCTGCCCCGAGCGGGCCGAGCAACTTGCTGCCCGTGTCGACAAGCTGGTCCGGCTCAAGCGCTCTGCGCGCGCCAGCCGCAAGCTTGCGATCACGCTTTTCAACTTCCCACCCAACTCAGGCAGCGTCGGAACAGCCGCATACCTTTCGGTCTTCGAGTCCCTGTTCAATTTCCTCAAGCGTCTCGACGCTGAAGGTTATGGTGTGACGGTTCCGGAGACGGTCGACGACCTCAAGGACATGCTGCTCGAAGGCAACAGGGACCGCTACGGCACCGAAGCCAATGTGGTCGCAGAAATCGCCGTTTCGGATCATGTGCGCCGCGAGCGCCGCCTGAAGGACATCGAAGCGGCCTGGGGACCTGCGCCGGGTCGTATACAGACGGATGGCCGTTCGATCTTCGTGCTCGGTGCCCGGTTCGGAAATGTGCTTGTCGGCCTCCAGCCCGGTTTCGGGTATGAGGGCGATCCCATGCGCCTTCTTTTCGAGAAGGGATTTGCCCCGACGCATGCATTTGCGGGCTACTACACCTATCTGAAGCAGACATTCGCCGCTGACGCGGTCGTGCATTTCGGCACCCACGGCGCGCTGGAATTCATGCCCGGCAAACAGTCGGGCCTGTCGGGCGATTGCTGGTCGGACTACCTGATCGGCGATCTGCCGAACATCTATCTCTACGCCGCCAACAATCCTTCCGAGGCCACGATTGCGAAGCGCCGCGGCAATGCGACGATCGTGAGCTACCTTACGCCGCCTGTTACTGAAGCGGGCCTTTATCGCGGTCTTTCCGACCTGTCGGCCACCATCGGCCGCTGGCGCGCGCTCGCGCCGGATGCCGAGACCGAGCGGGTTGATCTCGAATCGCTGATCATCACCCAGGCCGACGAACTCGATCTGCTGCCAGCAGCCTCGTTCGACCGCCCGCGGGACCGGATCGAAGCGATCCGGGTGAGGCTGGCTGAGGTCGAATCGTCCCTGATCCCGGATGGCCTGCACATCGCCGGCCAGGGTATGAGCGCCGCAGAGCGCCGCGACATGCTTGCCTTGATGCCGCCGGCTCAAGGCCAGGAAGTCCTTCCCGCGGCAGCGTTCGATGCTATCGCGGCCGGCGAGGCGCCCGCCGACATCGTCCGAAAGCTCAAGCTCGAGGCCCGGGCCAACGAGATCGCCAGTCTGTCGCGCACCAATAGCCTTCTGGGCGAAGATCACGAGCTTTCGGCTTTGATCCATGCGCTGGACGGCGGATTCACGCCGCCGGTACCGGGCGGAGATTTGATCCGTACACCGGATATCCTGCCTTCGGGCCGCAACATCCACGGCTTTGATCCGTTCCGTCTACCCAGCGCCTTCGCCATCGCTGACGGTCGCCGGCAAGCGGGCCGTCTGCTCGAGCGGCACAAGGCCGATACGGGCCGCTACCCGGAATCGATGGCGATCATCCTTTGGGGGACGGACAACCTGAAAAGCGAAGGCGCGCAGATCGCCCAAGCGATGGCCTTGCTCGGCGCCGTGCCGCGCTTCGACGCCTATGGCCGGCTTGCCGGCGCAGACCTGATCCCGCTGGAAACGCTTGGTCGTCCCCGTGTGGATGTGATGGTCACCTTGTCCGGCATCTTCCGCGACTTGCTGCCGTTGCAGACCCGCATGCTCGCGGATGCCGCGTTTGCGGCCGCGAGCGCCGACGAGCCTCTGGAGATGAACTTCGCCCGCAAGCATGCGCTCGCCTGGCAGGCCGAGTCGGGGGCAGATCTCGAGATGGCGGCGCTTCGCGTTTTCTCGAATGCGGACGGCGCCTATGGCGCGAACGTCAACTATCTTGTCACGACCGGGACATGGGATGATGAAGACGAGCTCGGCGATGCGTATGCAACCCGCAAATGCTTCGCCTACGGACGGGATGGCCGCCCGGCGCCGCAGCCCGCATTGTTCAACAGCATCCTGAAAACCGTCGAACTTGCCTACCAGAATCTTGAATCGGTCGAAACCGGCCTGACGACGATTGATCACTATTTTGACACGCTCGGCGGCATCTCCCGCGCGGCCACCAAGGCCCGCGGCGAAGCGCCTTCGGTCTATATCGGTGACCAGACGCGCGGCGACGGGATCGTGCGTACACTGGCCGAACAGGTCGCGCTCGAAACCCGCACCCGCACGCTGAACCCCAAATGGTATGAAGGCATGCTGCGTCACGGCTACGAGGGCGTGCGCCAGATCGAGGCGCAGGTGACCAACACGATGGGCTGGTCGGCGACGACAGGCCAGGTTGCGCCGTGGGTGTACCAGCAGATGACCGAGACGTTCGTGCTGGATGAAGCGCTGCGCCGCCGGCTGTCGGATCTGAACCCCGCGGCCACAGCCAACGTGGCCGGCCGGCTCATCGAAGCTTCGGAGCGCCGCTACTGGTCGCCCGACCCCGAAACGCTGGCAGCCCTTCGAGCGGCGAGCGCCGAAATCGAAGACCGGCTCGAAGGTATCATTCCCGTTCAAGGAGCCGCCGCATGACCAGTCTCGCCCTCAATCGCCCAGGTGCCCGCCGTCCGGACGGGGAGGGAAGTGTGCAGGTCAAGCTCGACGCCCGCTTCGAAACCGGCACGGCCAAGGTGTTCGCCGTGTACGGAAAAGGCGGCATCGGAAAGTCTACCACGTCGTCAAACCTGTCCGCCGCCTTTTCCAAGATCGGCAAGCGCGTCCTGCAGATCGGCTGTGATCCGAAGCATGATTCCACATTCACGCTCACCAAACGCCTGATGCCGACGGTCATTGATGTGCTCGAATCGGTGGAGTTTCATTCGGAAGAACTGCGCACCGAGGATTTTGTGTTCGAGGGCTACAACGGCGTGATTTGCGTCGAGGCGGGTGGCCCGCCGGCCGGAACCGGGTGCGGCGGCTATGTCGTCGGCCAGACCGTCAAGCTGCTCAAGGAGCACCGCCTTCTCGAAGACAGCGACGTCGTGATCTTTGATGTGCTGGGCGATGTGGTCTGTGGGGGGTTCGCGTCGCCGCTGCAGCATGCCGAGCGCGGCATCATCGTCACGGCGAATGACTTCGACTCGATCTTCGCGATGAACCGCATCGTCGCTGCCATCCAGGCGAAGGCCCAGAATTACGCTGTCCGTCTCGGCGGCGTGATCGCCAACCGCTCGAAGGCGACCGACGAGATAGACCGCTACTGCGATGCGACTGGCATGGAGCGCATCGCGCACTTTCCGGATCTCGATGTCATCCGCCGGTCTCGGCTCAAGAAGTCGACCATCTTCGAGATGGAGCCCTCACCGGAACTGAAAGCCGTGCAGGACGAATACCTCCGACTCGCCGCGGCGCTCTGGGTCGGCGGCGATCCGGTCGAAGCCCTTCCGATGAAGGACCGTGAGATCTTTGACTTCCTGGGGTTCGATTGATGGAAACCGCCTACCAGACCCGCCGCGCCGAGCTGCAGACCTATTTCGACGAGACCGCTTCGGCCACGTGGCAAAAACTGACCTCGAATGCGCCGGTCAGCGGCATCCGTGCCACTGTGCGCGCCGGCCGCGAAGCGATGCATACCGAAGTGCTGTCCTGGCTCCCGGAAAACATGACGGGTCTGCGCGTTCTTGATGCTGGCTGTGGTACCGGAACATTCGCTGTGGCCGCGGCGCGCCGCGGCGCCGAAGTCGTTGCCATCGACATTGCCCGCTCACTGGTCGAGACCGCCGCCGAACGCCTGCTCGATCCGGTGCTCCGCAACCGGATCACCTGGCGCGTCGGTGACATGACCCGCGACGACCTTGGCGAGTTCGACCATATGATCGCCGTCGATTCGATCATCCATTATGAAGCGCCGGACATGGCCGCGATGGTCGCGAAGATCCTGCCGCGCATTCGCCGCTCGTCCATCTTCACCTACGCCCCGCGCACACCGCTGCTGCTCGCCATGCATGCTGCCGGCAAGCTCTTCCCGCGCAGCGACCGCGCCCCGGCCATCGTGCCGGTCTCGGGTGGCCGTCTGATGGACCTGCTCGCTGCCGAGACCAACGATGGCTGGCAGGCCGGCCGCAAGCACCGCGTCAATTCCACCTTCTACATCTCCGAAGCCCGCGAGGTCGTTCGCAGATGACCCCTGAGCGGCGCACCTTTGCTGAGGTCTGGATGGCAGTAGGAACGAAGTTCCTGCCGTTCGCCGACGCGGCGAGTGCGCAGCTTCCGCTGGGCCGCCTGCTGCGCCTGTCGCTGTTCCAGGTCTCGGTCGGCATGGCCATGGTGCTGCTGACCGGCACGTTGAACCGCGTCATGATCGTCGAACTTGGCGTGCCCGCCTGGCTCGTCGCGCTGATGGTGGCCCTGCCGCTGGTCTTCGCACCGCTGCGCGCGCTGATCGGGCACAAGTCCGATACCCACAAGTCGGTGCTCGGCTGGCGCCGCGTGCCTTACATCTGGTTCGGCTCGATGTTCCAGTTCGGTGGTCTCGCACTGATGCCCTTCGCGCTGATCCTTCTCGCGGGGGATTCGAATGCCCCGGCCTGGGTCGGGCAGGCGGGCGCTGCCGCCGCGTTCCTGCTTGTCGGTGCCGGAATTCACACCACCCAGACAGCCGGCCTCGCGCTCGCCAGTGATCTTGCGACCGATGAAACGCGTCCGCGCGTCGTTGTGCTTCTCTACGTGATGCTGCTGGGCGGCATGTTCGTCAGCTCGCTGTTGTTTGGCGCGCTGCTCCAGGATTTCACGACACTCACGTTGATCCAGGTGATCCAGGGCGCGGCCGTCGTGACCATGCTGCTCAACGTCATCGCACTCTGGAAGCAGGAAGCCCGCAATCCTTCGGCTACCCGCGCAAACCGTGCAGCGCCCGGCTTCCGTGAGACATTGTCGCGCCTGATGCAGGATCGCGGTACAGTCCGCCTGCTGATCGCGTCAGGGCTCGGGGCCGCTGCATTCAGCATGCAGGATGTGCTGCTCGAGCCCTACGGCGCCGAGGTGCTCGGCATGAGTGTCGCGGGTACGACACGCCTCACAGCACTTTCGGCGTTTGGATCGCTGCTGGGATTTGCCTATTGCTCCAGCCGTCTGTCCGATGGCGGCGAACCGCATCGTCTGGCTGGCACAGGCGCGGTCGCCGGCGCCTTCGCGTTCGCGCTCGTCGTCTTTGCCAACCCGGCCGGATCGATTGCTGCTTTCCTGATGGGTGCGTTCCTCATCGGCTTCGGGGCGGGTCTGTTTTCAGTCGGCACCTTGACCGCCATCATGACCATCGCCCGCGAACATGACAGCGGCATCGCGCTCGGTGCCTGGGGCTCTGTCACCGCCACGGCCACCGGAGTTGCAGTCGCTTTCGGCGGCGCGCTGCGTGACATCGTTTCAACGCTGGGTGAAAGCGGCCGGCTGGGTCCCGCGCTGACCGGACCGGCTTCCGGTTACGGCGCGGTTTATCACATCGAAATCCTGTTGCTTTTCACCACCCTGGTCGTGATCGGGCCGCTCGCCCGCCATGCCAGTGCACCACCCAAATCCCCATCCACCAAGTTCGGCCTGGCAGCATACCCCGGCTGATACGCCACCGTAGGAGAACGGTCATGATTTTCAGTGGAGAGTTCGTCAACGGAGTAGACCTCGTGGACGTTTGCCTTTGGGCGTTCACCATCTTCTTCCTTTGGCTGATCTATTACCTGCAGCGCGAAGGGATGCGGGAGGGATACCCCCTCGAGGAGGATCCGAGCGGACGCACGGAACCGCCGGCCCTGGTTTTCTTCCCGCCGAAGAAATCCTACAATCTCCCGAACGGTCGCGGCACGATCGAGATGACGTACGGCAAAGCCGATACGCGCGAGCATGCCCTCAATCGTACGGCGCCCTGGGCCGGCTCGCCGTTCGCTCCAAGCGGCGATCCGATGAAAGACAGCGTTGGGCCAGCCTCCTACGCGATGCGCGATGATGTTCCGGACCTGAACTGGGACGGCACCGACCGGATCGCGCCTTATCGTCTTCACCCGGACTATACCGTCTCGGAAAAAGACCTCGACCCCCGCGGACTGCCGGTTGTCGGGCTGGACCGGATGGTGGCCGGAACGGTGACAGATCTCTGGGTCGACCGGTCCGAGGCGATCATCCGCTATCTCGAAGTCAAGCTCGAAGGCACCGGCGAGCACGTGCTTCTGCCGGTTCCGTTCTCGAATGTCTCCAGAACCCGCAAGCGGGTCGAAGTGGACGCCATCAAGGCCTCCCATTTTGCCGGTGTTCCGCGCACCAAGTCACCGGACCGGGTGACGCGGCTCGAGGAAGACATGATCAGCGGCTACTATGGCGGCGGCACGCTCTACGCCACCCCGCAGCGTCAGGAGCCCTGGCTGTGATCAAGCTCCACGACGAAGAAGAGGGCGGGGGTGAGCCCGTGCGGGGGTTGCCCCAATCCCTGCCGGAGGGCGAACAGCTTCTCTGGCAGGGCAGCCCCGGGCCGCTCGCCTTTGCGATCCATGCCTTCCACATCCGGTTCGTGCTGGCCTATTTTCTGTTGGCCACGACCTGGCGGCTCGCAAATCTGGAAGCCTCCGGCGCCTCCAGC
The DNA here is from genome assembly GCA_041741055.1 of Hyphomonas sp. Lineage (GTDB taxonomy): Bacteria > Pseudomonadota > Alphaproteobacteria > Caulobacterales > Hyphomonadaceae > Hyphomonas. The sequence goes on along the minus strand of JBGSKU010000131.1, from coordinate 407 downwards.
ACCGAGATGACACAGGTTGCGCTCAATTCGGGCCTCGGTGCGGTGGCCGGAATCGGTCTCATTGGCCTCGTCGCCTGGTTGATGGCCCGCTCGACGGTTTATTCGATCACCAGCAAGCGGATCGTGATGCGCTACGGCGTTGCGATCCGGAAATACGTCAACCTGCCCTTCGAGCAGATCGCATCGGCAGACCTGCGCAGCTACGGGAACGGCAAGGGCGATATCGTCCTGGGACTGAATGCCACCGGAGGACTCGGCTTCATCAAGCTTTGGCCGCATGTGCGCCCGATGAAGTTCAGCCGGCCGCAGCCTATGTTGCGCGGCCTGTCCAGCGTTCAGTCCGTTGCTCGCACGCTCGCCTCGGCCATCTCGGCGCACGCACCGGCACGCGTCGCCCTTGCGCCCCA
>JBGSKU010000130.1:0-2912 GCA_041741055.1 Hyphomonas sp. | reverse complement strand
GCGTGGGCAAGTCAACCGTGGCGGTGAACCTCGCCGCGGCCATGGCCAAGGCCGGCATGCGGGTCGGCCTGCTGGACGCTGACGTTTACGGGCCATCGATCCCCACCATGCTGGACACGGTGGAGCAGTCGCCGGCCACGTCGGCCAGCAAGAAGCTGCTGCCGGTGGTCGCGCACGGGATGAAGACGCTGTCGATCGGTTACCTTTCGGACCCGGACGCACCGATGATCTGGCGCGGGCCGATCGTGATGTCGGCGATCACGCAGCTGCTGAACGATGCCGAATGGGGCACCAAGGACGCGCCGCTGGACATCCTGATCATCGACACGCCGCCGGGCACGGGCGATGCGCAGCTCGCGATCGCGCAGAAAGTGCCGGTGACGGCCGCGCTGATCGTGACGACGCCGCAGGAAGTAGCGCTGGCGGATGTACGCCGCGGCGCGGCAATGTTTGCCAAGACGCATGTGCCGGTGATCGGCATTGTCGAGACGATGAGTTGGTTCGAGGATCCGGCGGGCGGGCGGCATTACCTGATGGGTGAAGGCGGCGCACGCAAGATGGGCGCGGCGCTGGGGCTGCCGGTGCTGGCGGAGATTCCGATGCTGCAGGCGATCCGCGAAGCGGGAGATGCGGGCAAACCGGCGGCGCTGGGCGATAGTCCGGCCGCGGACATTTTCATGAAACTCGCCCGTTCGGTGGCCATCGCGCTGGACCAGATGGTGACCCGGCCGGCCCCGGAAATCGTGTTCGAAGACTAGGCCGCCCTGATTCGAAACGGAATATTCCTGGTAAAAATAATAAATATTATCAAAGCCTTGCAAGTCTTTGTCCGAAAGCGCATGTTCAGAGCCTTGGGCACGCGTGTCCGTCCGCCGGAAAGGCCGTGACATGACCCTCGAAAACACCACGAACATTGAGCTGCCTGCGGACGATACAATGCATGTGGTCGCTGCGGAGCCCGTAGCCATCATCGCTGCGCCGCCGCGGGAGACGCCGCGCAAGCGCTATGCAGCGCCCTCTGCGCCGCGTGTGATGCAGTTCATGCGCACCCCGGCCGACAAGGCCTGACCTGTTTCCGTGTGCGGATCGACCGCGCACGCACCCCGGCCCATGCGAACACGGGCCACCGGAGACCTGATGACCAACCTGACGCGGCTCTGCCGCCTGCCTGCCCTGCTGCTGGCCGCAGCCTGCCTGATGGCAACCCCGGCAACGGCGCAGACCAAAGCCTCCGCCAACGGATCACCTGCCAATTCGGTTGCCAAGGCCTATGGCTCGGGCTGGACCTGCGATGCCGGTTTCCGGGAAGCGCAAGGGACCTGTGCCCGGATCGAGTTGCCGGACAATGCCCACCTGACCGGCGGCGCCTATGGCACCGGCTGGGACTGCAATTACGGATTCGACCGCGCGGGCCCGGCCTGCGCCAAAGTGCCGGTTCCGGCAAACGCGCACCTGGACGGTTCGGGCACGCGCTGGGATTGTGACAGGGGCTTCGCGCGCACGGGCAGCAGCTGCACACCGATCAAGGTGCCGGCGAACGGCTATCTGACCAATTCCAATTACGGCCCGGGCTGGGCCTGCGAGCGCGGCTTCCGCGCCGACCGCGGACTGTGCCTGCGCATCGTTCTGCCGAAGAATGCCTACCTGACCGACAGTGCCTCCGGCCCCGGCTGGGCGTGTGAACGCGGCCATGCGCCGAAGGGCAATGTGTGCGCGAAGATCGTGCTGCCGGAATTTGCACACCTCAACTCCTCCGGCGACGGATGGCAGTGCAACCGCCCCTATCGCCAGATCGCCGGCGCCTGCGCCGCGCCTTGAGGGGTTCGGGTCCGCAGGGCCCGCAGTCCGCCAAAAAATCAAACCCCGGCAGCGCGCCGGGGTTTGTTTGTTTCCAAATCCCGGTTTGGCCGGATGCGCGAATTTTTCTAGGCGTTGAAGTTCAGCTTCAGGCCGGCTTCGGGCCAGCGGCATTTGATCAGCTGGCCGGTGCTGGAGAGGGTCAGCCAGGCGTCTTTCATGTCGGCGCCCCCGAAGGCGATGTTGGTGACCAGCAGGTCCGGGAAAGCCGTGTGGCTGAACGCGCCCTGCGGGGTGATGGTCGTGATGCCGCCGTTGAGGATGGTGGCGACGCAGACATTGCCGGCCGCGGTCATGGCGAGGCTGTCGAAATATTGCAGGCCAGGCATGGTGGCGACGACGCGGCCGCCATTGAACGGCGTGGCCGGCTTGATCTCACCGGGCGCGGCGAGGTCAAACGCCCACATGCGGCCGGTCATCGTATCCGCCATGTAAACTGTCTTCTCGTCCGGCGAGAGGCCGACGCCGTTCGGCGAAGTGTAGTGGAAATCCAGTTCCTTCGCCGCAGAGGCGCCCTTGGCCAGATAGTAGAGGCCGCCATAGTCGCGGTGGCGGGAATAGGATTTTCCGTGGTCGGTGAAATAGAGGTTGCCGGCCTTGTCGAAGACGAGATCGTTCGGACCCTTGAGCTTGTTGCCCTCGACCGTGTCGAGCACGCGCTCGACCTTGCCGGTGGAAAGATCGATGCGCTCGATCCGGCCACCGGAATAGTCGTCGGCGGCGTTGCCGGGGATCAGGAGGCCATCGACATTGGACCAGTTGAAGCCGCCATTGTTGCAGCACCAGAGGGCGCCGTCCGGACCGATGGCGAGACCGTTGGGGCCGCCGCCGGGCGTCGCGACCGTTTCTGACTTGCCGTTCCAGTGGCGCGAGATCGTGCCTTTCTGGATTTCGACGACGAGCACGCTGCCATCGGCCATGACGACCGGGCCTTCGGGAAAGCCGAGACCGGATGCGACGAGTTCAAAGTCCATGATGTTCCTCCCGGATGGTTTTCCGAAAGGCTACGCCGCGCGCCGGGCAGCGTCCACCGCTCCCGCAGAGGCAGGCCAGGT
>JBGSKU010000129.1:0-7374 GCA_041741055.1 Hyphomonas sp. | reverse complement strand
GGCATCGATCGGCACACGCGGCGAGGCGGCAAGCGCCTCCGGCAGCGGCTTCGGACCTGCGGCTTCGGCGGCGGCGGTATCGACGGTCGCGGCCTGTTCCTGCGCAGCGACGATGGCTTGCTGGGCCTGATAGCGCTTCTGGGCGGGTTCCATCACGAATGTCTGGTACAGGAAGACGAACGCGATCATCGCCACCATGGCGAGCAGGAAATTGCGCTGATCTTCTTTTTCCATCGGGAGCGTTCCGCAAGATTGTAGGCTGGGCGCCAGATAGCGGCGCAAGGGGCATCAAATGCGCGCGAGGCTTATCAGCGCGCTTTCCATATCGTCAAGCAATCGGGACCAGCCCACTTCGAGTGTCGCCTCCCGGGCGATGAACACATAATCCCAGCCCGGGCGGCCATACCGGGCCAGAAGGCGCCGGGACGCCTCCCGGAGGCGGCGTTTCGCGCGGTTGCGCTGCACGGCGCCGCCGATCTTCTTTGTCGCCGTAAAGCCCTCGCCCACATGGGATCCGGGATCAGCGCCTGCCCGGGCGCGGGCCTGGATGACCACCGATTTTCGGCGCTCGGTGACGCCGTCACGGGCAAATGTGAATTCGCGCCGCTTCTTGAGGCGGCGCGTTTCGGGAAGGATGGGATTTTCGGGGCCGGACATCTTCGGCCTCCCGGTTCACCGGGCCCGAAGTGCCCGAAAGGGGAGAATCAGGCCGAAAGGGTCTTGCGGCCCTTGGCACGGCGGCGCGCGAGCACCTTGCGGCCGTTCTTGGTGGCCATACGCAGGCGGAAGCCATGGGTGCGCTTGCGGCGGAGGTTGCTCGGCTGGAAAGTGCGTTTCATGGGACTGCTCTGGGCTTGGAAACTGGAAAGCGCGGCTGATACAGGCGGGCGACGGTGCGGTCAAGCCGGGCGAGATGCAAAAATGCGGTTCGTGCCCGCGCCGCCATCACCGCCTCGTGAGATGCATGCCGCCCCTTTGCCCTATATGGGGGCACGGAGCCGATCAACGGAGTTTCCCATGCGCCTGGCCGCCCTTTGCCTTGTTGCCCTCGCGGGCAGCCTTTTCCCGGCCCCCGGATCAGCCGATACAGCACCGGCACCCCGACAGGAGACCACCGTGCCCGCCGAACATGCCGACTGGACCCGTCTCCTGAAGACCTATGTCAAAATGGGCAGCGACGGCATCACGCGCTTCGAATATGGCCGCCTTGGCGCGTCCGAAAAGGACCGGGCCGCCCTCGACGCCTATATCGCCCGTTTCGCGCCGATGGACCTTTCGGCGAAAACTGACGCCAATTTTGCGGCCTGGGCGAACCTCTACAACGCCGTGACCGTGCGCTACATCGTCGAGCGTTATCCGGTCAAATCGATCAAGGACGGCTACTTCACCGGTGGCCCCTGGAAAGAGGTGATGGTGGAAGCAGGCGGGCAAATGGTCTCGCTGGATGACATCGAGCACAAGATCCTGCGCAAGACCTGGGGCACGCCGGAAGTGCACTATTCGATCAATTGCGCCTCGTACTCCTGCCCGAACCTGCCCCCCCGGGCCTGGGAGGCCGCCACGCTGGACAAGGACCTCGCCACAGCCGCGCGCGCCTACATCAACCAGGCCCGCGGCGTGACGGTGACTTCGAAAGGCCTTGTCCTGTCTTCCATCTATGACTGGTTCCAGGCGGATTTCGGCGGGTCGAAAGATGCCGTGATCGCGCACCTCCTGAAGTACGCAGAACCGGAACTCGCCGAGAAAATCCGCGCCAACCCGAAAATCGTGCGCTACCGCTACGACTGGTCGCTGAACGATGCGGCGAAGCTGAAGAAAGGCTGAGACAATGGCCGACACCCCCGCCCCGCTCTGGCGCCGCCTCTGGCCGCTTGCCTTGATCGTCGTTGCGTTGGCCGCGGCCTGGGCCAGCGGCGTGCAGAACTACCTGTCGCTGGAGACCCTGCGCGAGCAGCGCGGCGCCTTGCAGGCCTTCGTTTCGGATCACCTTGTACTTGCGGTTGCCGCCTATATCATCGTCTACGCTGCGGCGACGATGCTGATGCTGCCGGGCGCGTTGTGGATCACCATTTCGGGCGGATTCCTGTTTGGCCTCTGGGGCGGCACGCCTGCCACCATCGCCGGCGCCACACTGGGCGCGAGCGCGTTGTTCCTGGCGGCAAAATCCTCCGTAGGCGCCGCATTGCGCGAACGCGCCGGCCCCTTCGTGCAGAAGATGGAAAAAGGATTCCAGGAGGACGCGGTCTCCTACATGTTCGCGCTGCGCTTCCTGCCGGTCGTTCCCTTTCCGGTCGCCAATATCGCGCCGGCGATCTTCGGCGCCAAATTCCGGGATTATGTCATCACCACCGCGCTCGGCATCGTGCCCGGCGTGCTGGCCTATACTTGGATCGGCGCCGGACTGAGCGCGACATTCGCGGCCGGCGGCGATCCGGACCTTGCGAGCGTGGCGCGCAACCTCATCCCGGCCTTCGCTGCACTTGGTGTCGTCTCGCTCCTCCCCGTCGCCTACAAGAAACTGTTCCCGAAAAAGGTGCCTGCCTGATGGCCGACATGAAAACCCTCAAGGCAGATCTTTGCGTCATCGGCGCGGGCTCCGGCGGCCTCTCGGCGGCAGCCGGCGCAGCGATGCTGGGACTCAAGGTCGTCTTGTTTGAAAAGCACAAGATGGGCGGCGACTGCCTCAACTATGGCTGCGTGCCTTCAAAGGCGCTGCTGTCTGCGGCCAAGGCGGCGCATGCCCCCAGCGAAGCGGCCAGGTACGGCGTCGAGGCGCCGCCTGCCCGCGCCGACTGGAACAAGGTGAAGGCCTATGTTGCCGGCGTGATCGAGACGATTGCGCCGGTCGACAGCCAGGAGCGGTTCGAGGGACTTGGCTGCACCGTGATCCGCGAAGCCGCGCGCTTCGCCGACAAGGACACCGTCGTGTCCGACAGTGTGCGTGTGAAGGCGCGGCGGATCATCGTGGCAACCGGAAGCCAGGCGTTCATCCCGCCGATCCCGGGCCTCGCCGATATGCCCTACCTCACGAACGAGACGATCTTCTCGATGCCGGAGTTTCCCGAGCACCTGATCGTCCTTGGCGGCGGTCCGATCGGCCTGGAGCTGGCGCAGGCCTTCTGCCGCCTTGGCGCGAAGGTCACGGTGCTCGAGATGGGTCGCGCGCTCGCCCGTGCGGACGAAGCCCATGCGGCCCTGGCGGTGGACGCGATCCGAAGGGAAGGTGTCACGATCCTCGAAGGCCACAAGGCTGCCCGCGTTTCGGGCGGGCCGGGCAATGTCACGGTTCATGCCGAAGGGCCAAGCGGCGAAACCGCCATCCAGGGAAGCCATCTACTGGTCGCACTTGGCCGCCGCGCGGTTCTGGACGGGCTCGACCTGGCCAAAGGAGGGGTCGACCACACTGCGACGGGCGTGACGGTCGGCGATACGCTCCGCTCGAAAAGCAATCCGCGCGTCTGGGCGCTGGGCGACTCCGCCGGGCGGGAACAGTTCACCCATGTCGCCGGCTGGCATGCCTCGGTGTTCATCCGCCGCGCGTTCTTCAAGCAAGGCAGCACTGCGGCGAGCCTGCCCGTGCCAGCGGTGACTTACACGTCGCCGGAAATCGCGCAGATCGGACTGACCGAAGCAGAAGCGCGCAAGCAATTCGGCGACGCGGTGACGACATCCGCCTTCCCCTTCCATGAAAACGACCGCGCGATTGCAGAGGGCAAGACGTTGGGCGAGGCCAAGCTGGTCCTCCGCAAAGGCAAACTGATCGGTGCCTCTATAGCGGGCGACGGCGCGGGCGATATCCTGCAGGTCGTCTCGCTCGCCATGTCGAATGGCCTGAAACTGACCGCGCTGACAAATTTCATCTCGCCCTATCCGACGCGCGCCGAGGTGGTGAAACGGGCAGCTTCTGCGCATTTCACGCCGAGCGTGTTCGGCAAACCCGCGCGGACGCTGGTCGGCCTGCTGCAGCGCATTCCCTGACAGGCAACGGGACCCCCGTTCCCCTTCCGGCAGATTTCGCTTAAGCGTCAGCGGGTGAGCCCGCCTGTGCCTGCCCCTGAACCGACGCCGCCGCCGGGCTTGAGGCGCCTGACGGACAGCCTGGCTGCGCGCCTGTTCGCGCTGACGCTCGGTGCCATCCTGTTCACCGAATTCCTGATCTTCATCCCTTCGGTCAGCGGCGTGCGCACGCAATGGCTGAACGAGAGGGTCTCAGCGGCCCGCATCGCGTCCCTGGCACTGGAGGCCGCCCCGATGCGCGAAGTGTCGGACGAACTGGCCGAAAGCCTCCTGATGAAAGCCGAAGTGCTGGCGGTTGCCGAAATCGAAGACGACATGCGCTTCCAGCTGCTCGCCCCCAAGACAGTGATTGAAGGACCGACCCGGACGGTCGACCTGCGCAGCTCCACGATGGCGGGGCGGTCGTTCGCGGCGCTTTCGGACTATTTCGCGCCGAAGGACCAGATCCTGATCCTGAGCGCCGATGGGGCGGAGGCCGGCCGTGTTCTGGAAATCGTTCTGCCACAGGCGCCCCTGAAGGCCACGCTGGTATCCTTCGCCTGGCGGATCGCCGGCCTGTCGCTGATCATTGCGCTGGTTGCCGCCGTCCTGATCTACGCCGTCCTCGATGCGTTGGTCGTGCGGCCGATGAAGCGCGTGACGATCAGCGTCGAACAGTTCAGCAAGGATCCAGGCAGCTGGTCGCGGCGGCTGTCCCCCACGGCGCGGCGTGACGAGATCGGCCGTGCACAGAATGCCTTGTCAGGTATGGAAGAGGCCGTGGCCGATGCTTTCCGGCAACGTGCCCACCTTGCTGATCTCGGCAGCGCAGTCGCCAAGATCAACCATGACCTGCGCAATTCGCTCGCTTCAGCGCAGCTGGTCTCGGACGTCCTGTCGAAATCCGAGGACCCGCGCGTGATGCGCGCCGCGCCCCGTCTGGAGCGGGCGCTGGAGCGCGCCATCGAGTTGGCGACGGCCACACTGGACTATGGCAAGGCTGCGCCGCGTCCACCGCGAATTCAGGCCGTCAGCTTGCGGACTGTCCTGATGGAAGCGGCAGACGAAGCCCTCAATGGCGACGGCGTTCACCTCGACGCCGACATTCCGGCAGACCTGATCCTGCAGACCGATCCGGACCATCTGCACCGTATCGCGTCGAACCTCCTGCGCAATGCGGCCGACGCCATGACGCAGGCGGGTACGCCCGCCGCCTGCCTTCGCATTTCGGTCATGGGCGGCGCATTGATCTTCCGTGACAACGGACCCGGTCTGCCTGAAAAGGCACAGGCAAACCTGTTCAAGCCGTTTGCGGGATCGTCGCGAGCCAATGGCACCGGGCTCGGCCTGGTGATCGCGCAGGAACTTGCAGGCGCGCTGGGCGGGGAACTCACCTTGCTGGAAACCAGCGATGCCGGCACGGCGTTCCGGTTGGCTTTGCCAGGACTGCCCGCATGACGGCCTATATGCCGCCGTCCACGCGGCCGGGTCTTGTCTACGCCGATGAAACGCTCCTGGCCATCGACAAACCCTCCGGCCTTCTCTCCGTACCCGGACGAGGCGAGGACAAGGCCGATTGCGCCCTCTCCCGCGTGCAGGCGGACTTTCCGGACGCGCTGACGGTGCACCGGCTCGACATGGCCACCAGCGGCCTGTTGCTGTTCGCCCGCAGCAAGGAGATGCAACGCGCCCTGTCAGGCCTGTTTGCACGGGGCGAGATGGCGAAGCACTACATCGCAGACGTCTGGGGTGTGCCGGATCCGTCTTCCTGCGAGATCAGCCTGCCCCTGATCACCGACTGGCCGCGCCGTCCTTTGCAGAAGGTCGACTGGCAGATCGGCAAACCCAGCACGACCCGTTACGAGACGCTTCAGGTGCAGGCCGACACCGCCCGGTTGGCGCTGACGCCGTTGACCGGCCGGTCGCACCAGTTGCGGGTTCACCTCGCCCAGATCGGCCATCCGATCCTCGGCGACGAATTCTATGCGCATGACCAAGCCCGCGCCGCCGCGCCGCGCCTCGCCTTGCATGCGGTGTCCTTGCGCTTCACGCATCCGGCGACAGGACAGCCGCTGTGCCTTGAAACGCCGGTACCTTTCTGAACGGCATTGACGCAGCCGCCCGGTCAATATATTGAAAAACGATAAGGTCATTTCCACGGGAGACGTCATGCACGCCGAACTTGTCCGCGTTGCCCTTCACGAGGTCGACATCAAGATTGTGTCCGAAGACCGCATGCATGTGCTGCAATGGCGCCGCAACCTGCTCTGGGACGAAGTGCTGCTCGATGGCAAACGCCAGGCGTCCAGCCACGGCCTGTTCGGGCGCGAGAAGGTCTACGGTCTCGTGTTCGGGCGCGATGCCGAAGGCCGGGGCGGACAGCAGGTGATGCTGATCCTCGATCCCGGCTATGGCAGCTATGACTATTCCCACAACGGACAGCGGATCAAAGGCGTGCGCCTCGAAGGCGTTGACGGCACGCTGGTCTCGTTCGGCTCGCTGGATGCGAAAGCCCTCGAAAAACCCGCAACGTTTGCCGACTGGATGAAGAAATCCATGGGCATGGACTGGGGTCAGGACCGCCGGCCGAACTGAACGCGCCTCAATTCGCGGCGGCAATATCCAGAAGCAGCCGATCGATGACCGGGATGACCGAGTCGGCATCTGCAGGACGCTCATTAGCGATCACCGAGAAGACGAGTGTCGTTCCGCTCGACGCTTCCATGAATCCGGAAAGTGCGTTGACGCCCTGGACGGTGCCGGTCTTCGCAAAAATGCGGCCTTCGAGCGGCGTACCGCGAAACCGCCGTTTGAGCGAGCCGTCGCGGCCGCCCACCGGCAACATGGCGCGGAAGGAGTCCGCCCAAGGCTGGCCGGCGGTCCAACGAAGAAACGTCACGGTCGCAGCCGGTGTGATGCGGTTGTAGGGCGAGAGGCCCGAGCCGTCGAAGAGCTCGACCTGGGCCCGCCCGATTCCCAACGGGTCCAGCATCGCATGGACCGCGTCCAGTCCGTCGTCGGCCCCGTCACCGCCCACCGCACGCGCCAGCAGACGCAGCAGCGTCTCGGCATAGAGGTTGTCGCTGTCCTTCATCAGATAGGCGACGCCATCGATAAGGGGTGGCGGCGTCAGGCGGGCGATCTCAACGCCGGTCAGCGGCGCATCGCTCCGTGTCCGGACCTTGATCGCGCCGTCAATGACAACGCCGCGCGCCGCCAGGAGGCGGCCCAGCCGTTCGGCGGCGCTGGACGCGGGGTCTTCGATGCTCAGGAAGAAGTTCCGGCCCGCAGCATCGACTGCAAGGTTTCCTGAAAGGCGCACCGTTCGCGTTCCAGGCAGGCGAAGGACGCTCAGGGTCTGCTCGCTGCCCGGCGGCC
>JBGSKU010000128.1:0-9007 GCA_041741055.1 Hyphomonas sp. | reverse complement strand
CCGTCCATGATTTCCACGCCTTCTTCGGCCAGCGCCTTGCGGATACGGTCCGCCTCGGCCCAGTCCCTGGCCGCACGCGCCGCGACACGCGCTGCGACCAGCGCATCAATGCGCGCCGTCTCGTCGGCATCACCGCCCTGTTCCCATTCTTTCGGCGTTTTCGTCAGCAGGCCGAGCAATTTGCCGGCCGCCAGCAGATCTGCCCGCGTCGCCGCCATCATCTCGGTATCGTTCTGGTCCGCCGCCGTATTGGCTGCCGACGCAATCGCCGACATGGCTGCGAGGGCTTCAGGCGTATTGAGATCGTCTTCCAGTGCCTCGCGCACGCCGCGATAGGTTGCCTTGCCGCCCTCTGCTGCCCAAACGCGGCGAAGCGCACCGTAAATCCGGTCGAGCGTCGTCTTCGCCTGCTGCAACAGCTCCGGCGTCCAGTCCAACGGTGCGCGGTAATGGCCGCTGAGCATGGCGAAGCGGATGACTTCGCCCGGCCACTGCTTCAGCAGATCGTGCACGAGCACGACATTGCCGAGCGACTTCGACATCTTCTCCCCGCCCATGTCGAGGAAGCCGTTGTGCAACCAGTAGCGCGCCATGACCTGGCCGTGCGCGCATTCCGACTGGGCAATCTCGTTCTCATGGTGCGGGAACTGCAAGTCCACACCGCCGCCATGGATGTCGATCGTCTTGCCGAGATGCTTGGCCGCCATGGCTGAGCATTCGATATGCCAGCCCGGCCTTCCCCTGCCCCAGGGCGAGTCCCAGATGGCGTCTTCGGGCTCGCCCGGCTTGGCGAATTTCCAGAGCGCAAAATCGGCCGGATTGCGCTTGTCGGGTTCTACATCCACCCGCGCGCCGGCCTCGTTGTCTTCGGTCTTGCGGCCGGACAGTTTGCCATAGTCCGCCATCTGACTCACCGAGAACCAGACACCTTCCTTGCCGACATAGGCATAGTCCTTGCGCACCAGCTTGCCGATGATTTCGATCATCTCGGCCACATGTCCCGTTGCCCAAGGCTCGACACTGGGGGGCAGGACATTCAGGGCCAGCATGTCGGCATTGTAGATGTCCGCATACTTTTTCGTGATCGTGGCAATCGGCTGGCCGCTCTCCAGGGCCGCCTTGATGATCTTGTCTTCGATATCGGTGATGTTGCGCGCGAAGACCACCGAGTTTTCACCATAGGTGGCCATGAGCAGGCGGCGCAGCACATCAAAAGCGATCGGCGGGCGCGCATTCCCGATATGGGCGTAATTGTAGACCGTGGGACCGCACACATAGATCGTGATCCGGCCCGTATCCTGCGGCTGGAATCCGCGCTTTTCGCGCGTCATGGTGTCATAAAGCTTGAGGGTCATCTGATCTCTTCGAGGCAGTAATGTCGTGAATGCGGCGGCAGGGCATGTGATCCGGCCAGCCCTATGGCCCGTTGCGGCGTCAGCAGCAACAGGGGCAGCAGCCCGAAGCGTTAATGGCGATCATCGACATGGCCGCTGCGATAGCACCTTACGCAGCGAAAGCCAATAATCCGCTGATCCATGACGCGAGGGAGAGCGTAGAAAGCGCTGGAAACGGACGATGTGCAGTCCTATGTGTTGTGGCATCGCCCTGCGGGTATCAACTCCGGGCGGGCGTTAAGTCCGTGCAGAGATGCCCCGGCTCGACCCCCGTCCCTCAGTGAAGGACTAAAAACAATGGCTATGGACGCCGTCACCCCCAAGACTGACATCATCCGTGCGGATTCCGTGATCCGTCCGACGCAGGAGCAGGCTGAAGAGGCCGTCCGCACGCTCATCGCATGGGCCGGCGACGATCCGAAACGCGAAGGCCTGATCGATACGCCCAAACGCGTGGTCAACGCCTACAAGGAATGGTTCGAAGGCTACACCGAGGATCCGGTGAAGTATCTGAGCCGCACCTTCGAGGACGTTCAGGGCTATGACGACATCGTTGTCCTGCGCAATATCGAAGTCGAAAGCCATTGCGAGCACCACATGGCGCCGTTCATCGGCAAGGCCTTTGTCGCCTACAAGCCGTCGAGCGCGGTGGTCGGCATCTCCAAACTGGCCCGCGTCGTCGAAATCTTCGCCAAACGCCTGCAGACTCAGGAAACGATGACAGCGCAGATCTGCGACGCCATCACTGAGAGCCTTGCCCCGATGGGCACGGCGGTCCTGATCGAAGCCGAGCACCAGTGCATGTCCACCCGCGGCGTGCACCACCGCCATGTCACCACGGTGACCACGCAGTTCACCGGCGTCTTCAAATCGGACGCAGACCTGCGCAACCGCTTCCTGCGGATGAGCGAACAGCAGGGCTGACACCAGCCAGCCCGAAACTGACAGAAACGCCCTTCATGCACTGCATGGAGGGCGTTTTTCTGCCCGCCGCAGTTGCGCGCCGCAGCGGGGCCGCTATCAATCCTCCGGCGTAGAGTTAACCATAAACCTCACACTGTCCCCGGGAGATGAAACACCATGAAGAAAACCCTCGTTCTTGCCGCCCTCGCCTTCGCTGCCCTGCCCGCTTTCGCCGCCACGACCACGGTGGAATTCGCGCCGGCTGAAGGCGACCCGATCGTGGCCGTGTTCAGCGACGACATGACTGTCTCCTTCAATGGCGGCGAAGCGGTCGCCTACACGATGGACGAAGCCGCCAAGACGATCTGCTCGACCGTCAACGGCGCCGACAATTGTGCGACCTTCGACAGCTGGGGCTCGGAAGTCGGCCACGTCACGGCCTACACGACCTCGCAAGGCTCGGCCGGCACCGCCACCATCACGGCAAAGACCGAATAATCCCGTCCGTCAGACGTGGAACTGCAGGAGGCGCTCGTAAACTACGAGCGCCTCTTTTTCGATGGCAGCCGCCTCGCCGTCATGGACCGGCAACGGGCCTGGCGCGGCGCCAAAGCCTGTCGACTTCCACACCGCATCATACCAGTGCGGCGCCCAGGCTCCATCCTCCGTACGCGGACCAGATGGCCAGCGCAGCATTGCAGGGTCGAACGTGAGCCCGATCGCCGCGCACAGGCGCGTCAGAACACCTTCGGGATCAGCCAGAATCCGGTCTGCATCGACCACCGGCAGCGGCGCGCCGAGTTGGTCCGTGAGCCAATAATGCAACGCTGCACTTTGCGGTACGCCAATGGCCTCGAGCGACAAGGTTTCCATTTTCACGGCATAGGACGCGATCACCCGCGCCGGATGGCGCACCAACAACACATGACGCTCGATCCCGCGCGCCCAATCCATCGGGATTTCCGGCACCATATGGTGCACCATGTGTTTCTGGTAAAAAACCGGCTTGCCGCCCGGCACCGGCCCGGTGAGCTGCGCGCCCACCTTCACCGGATCCGCCTCGTGCAAACGCAGGATCTCGTCCGTCATCGGATGGTTGAGACCGGTAATTTTCAGATAGGCTGCATAAAACGGCTCATCCACGACGGCTGTATCGGCCCGCGCGCCGAAGCTGCGCATCATCGTGGTCGACAGGTTGCGCGGCCCGGACCACATCGCAATCCGCAAAGGCGCACTCATGTGACCGGCGTCAGGCTTTTTGCCTGCAGCGCCTTATAAAGGCTACGGATACGCTGCGAAACCGGGCCATCGACATGCTCGATCACGCGGCCATCCACTTCGCGCACCGGCGTCACGCCTGCAAACGTGCCGGTGATGAAGGCTTCGTCGGCAGAATAGACATCAAACAGCGAGAAACGCTTCTCCACGGCCGGAATGCCCGCCTCGCGGCAGACCCGCAGGATGTTGCCGCGCGTGATACCGCCGAGGCAGTATTCCGGCGGCGAGGTCCACACTTCGCCGTCCCGTACGATGAAGAAATGCGTCGAGTTGCACGTCGCCACGAACCCCGCCGGGTCGAGCATCAGGGCCTCGTCGGCGCCCGCCTTGTCGGCCTGGATGCAGGCCATGATGCAGTTCAGCTTGGAATGCGAATTCAGTTTCTGGTCCTGCTCGGCTGGTCCCGTCCGGCGCACATGCACCGTGAACAGACCGACCCCGCGCGCCTGCACCTCCGGCACGGGCGTCTTGTATTCCGGAATGATCACGACCGTTGCCTTGCCAATTGTGAAACGCGGCCCCTGATAGGGCGTCTTCTTGATGCCCCGCGTCACCATCAGGCGGATATGCACGCCGTCGCGCATGCCGTTCGCCTTGAGGCAGTCCATCAGGCGCGCGGTCATTTCCTCGCGCGTCAGGCCGATGTCCATGTCGATGGTCTTGGCGCCCGCATACAGCCGCTTCAGGTGCTCGGGCCAGAAGGCCACGCCGCCATCCATCACGCGCAGCCCTTCCCACACGCCGTCGCCGAGCAGGTAGCCGGAATCGAATACCGAGACGACGGCTTCTTCGCGGCGCTTCAATGCGCCGTTGACCGAGATCAGCACATCCGCATTACGGGGATCGGCGACATAGTCATGAACGCCGTGGACCTCTTCTTCCGTCATGCCGGGCGCCCGAGCCAGCCGGCAATATCAGCCACGACCTTGTCCGTACCCGGCTCATCGACAATCCAGTGCGCATGATTGGGATATTCGATGAAGTCGCCCTTCACCGGGCTCGCGGCGTATTTCGCGGCGACCTTGCGAACACCCTTCGGCAGGGTCGCCCGGTCCTGGCTGCCGGCAATCGTCAGTGTCGGGATCGCCACCTTGCGCTCGTCCACCTCGATCCCATCGGTCATGTCCCCATAGACCTTGCCGGAATCATACAGCGCAGTTTCATAGATCGCGTCGTGACGTTCCTTCGGCACGAGGTTCAGGACGCCCCAGCTGAACCCGGTCTTCCACACCTTGTAGGATCGCTTGCGGTCCTGCCGGAGAATGATGTTGAGGAAAGTCCATGCCACCGGCAGGCCGATCTCGGCGCAGCCCTTCGGCTGGGCCGGTGTCAGGAATACCGCCTTCGACACCTCGCCGCGCTCGGCCAGAACCTGCGCAATCAACCCGCCCATCGAATGGCCGATAACGGCCGGCTTCGCCCCGTCTCGCGCTGTCAGGCGCTGCGCCTCGGCCGCGGCCGCTTCGACAAAATCCGCAAAGCCGAGTTTCGGCAGGCTGGCGGACGGATTCTCGCGCACGCGACGGTCCGGAAACAAGGTGATCGCCTCACAGGTCCAGCCGGCCGCTTCAAAGCCCGGCTTCATTACATCCCAGGCGCTGCCATCGCAGCCAATCCCATGGATCATCAGCAGTGTCGGCATGCGCAGCGCCCCTCTTTTGCGGAATTGTCAGCCCTGCGGCACCCTGCCCGGCAGCACGGGCTCCGTCCAGCGCTGGAACCGTTCGGCGACTTCGAGATAGACTGGCCGCTTGAACGGCACGATCAGGTCCGGTGTCTCTTCCAGTTTCGCCCAGCGCCAGGCGTCGAATTCAGGCGTGTGCCGATCCAGCCGCACATCGCTGTCCGAACCCTTGAACCGCAGCGCGAACCATTTCTGGCGCTGGCCATGATAGGGGCCAGGCAGACGCTTTTTCAGGTCGGGCGGAAATTCATAGTGCAGCCAGTCCGGGGTCTCTTCCAGCACATCGACCAGTTTGGCCGGCACGCCGATTTCTTCCTCGAGCTCGCGCAGCGCGCTGTCGGCTGCCGACTCGCCCTCATCGATCCCGCCCTGCGGCATCTGCCACTGGAACGGCCCGCGGCCGTTTATCCGGCGCCCCACGAAGACGTGTCCCGCCTTGGAAAACAGGGCGAGGCCGACATTCGGACGATACAGGCTTGAATCAAACTTGGGTTGGGTCACCCGCCAGTGTTTAGCCCAGACATATCGAGGCTTCCAGTGCGCAGCTCCGGCGACTGCCGGTTGGTGATCGCGGAGACCGGCGCCAGGATCAGGCCCTTGTCATCAAGCTGCGAGATCCAGTTCTTGGCCGCTTCCACCGTCACCGGAAAGGCATAGCCGGAGCCGAAGGCCGCCCCGTTCTCCAGCGCCAGCGCTTCCAGGTCCTGCAACTCGGCATTGATCTCGTCCGGCGTCTGCCGGCTGTCGATCGGGCCCATGGCGCGCGCATAGCGCAGGCCGTTCGACCGGGCGAGGACGGGAAGCGTGGAACGCTCGAAGCTGCCATCATCGATGAAGGCGAGCCCCTTGGCGCTGAGCCGTTCGACAATCGGGCCGGCGGCGGACTTGTCTGCGGCGAACTTGGCGCCCTGATAGTTCACGACACCGAAATAGCCCGAGGCGCGCGACAGGATGGCGTCCAGCCGGGCGAGGTTCGTCTTGGTGTCAGCGCCGGCCAGCAGCGTATCAGGGTGCATCTTGGCGCGGCCGTAATCATAGGCCTCCATCGGCACTTCGATCAGCACTTCATGGCCATCAGCGCGGGCCGTCTTGATCCAGTAGTCGAGCCGTTTGGAATCCAGCGCAAAGGACAACGTCACTTCGGCCGGCAGGTCGTCGATGGCAATCTGTGTCTGGGTCGCGCTGATGCCGAGCCCGCCGATCACCAGACCCACCATCGGGCGGCCTTCCGGATTGGAGAACTTGCGGGCGTAGATGTCAGCCGGCGCCTTGCTTTTCGCCTTGGCCGGAGCTCCGGCCGCTGGAGTCGACGAAGCGAGGCGCAGGGTGGTCGCTCCGGAAGAGTCTGCGCCGGCCTGCGGCACGCTGCGCACCTGGCTCAGCGACTCCCCTGCCCGCACAACGCGGCCGTTGATGCGGATCGCATCGGTATTGCTGATCGCCGGGCCGCCCTGGCCGCCGGTAATACCGACGCGCACGGCGTCGCTTTCCAGCTGCGCCAACGCCAGTTCGAGGCTGTTATCCTCGGCCGGCTCCAGATCGGCAAGAATCTCGCCGCGCGACATGTCTTCGGGGTCACGCGTATGGGCCACGCGCACCGGCTCGGAACCGGACGAATCAATCGAATCAAACAGGGCAATTGTCTGCCGGGGGCTCGCGGCGCCGGGATCGGCGGTGACCTGGATACCCAGGCCCAGCGATGCCGCCAAGCCGCCGAAAACGGCCAGGCTCATGCCAGCGTGGACAACTCCCGTGCGGAAAGGAGACGGCTCGGACTCGCGCCGGTAACCCATGGGCTCGACCTCTTTGGAAACGGGGGCTCAAAACAGACCCCGACCATCACCCGGCAGGGTTAACAGGTCGCAAACAAAACCGCCCTGCGACCGTATTCCAGCCGCGTAATGACAGGCTTTCCAAAGGTTAATTCAGCCGGCTTTCATCGCCAGTTTCGAGGGCGCCGCACGGCCTTCCCGCAACATCTGGACGGCCTGTTCCAGCTGGAAATCCTCGCCTTCATAGCCTTCCGGCGGCTGCACATCGGGCATCCGCAGCTCGTGCCGCTTTTCGCCGGACTCGTTTTCCAGCGCATGCGGCAGATCCGCCTCGGACCAGCGCTCGATTTTCGCCAGTTCTTCCTCGGTGAGGCGCACCTGGGTCACCATCACGTCCGGCTCGATGCCGAGGGCCTGGATGGACCGGCCGGCCGGCGTGTAATAGCGCGCCGTGGTCAGCCGGATCGCGCCGCGGTCAGCTCCGAGCGGGATGACCGACTGGACCGAGCCCTTGCCAAACGAAGTGGTGCCCACGACCAGCGCCCGGTCACGATCCTGCAGCGCGCCCGCCACGATTTCCGAGGCCGACGCCGAGCCGCCATTGATCAGCACGATCATCGGCACGCCCTTGAACACTTCGCCCTTGGTCGCGTTGCGGCGCTCGACATCGATGGGGCGCCGCCCCTGCGTCGAAACGACTTCGCCGCCGGACAGGAAATGGTCCGAAACCCTGACGGCTTCGTCCAGCAGCCCACCGCCATTGTTGCGCAGGTCGAGGATGACGCCCTTCGGCTTGGCGCTGCGGCCGATGCCGTCGATGGCTTCTTCGAGCAGCAGCGTGGTGCGCTCATTGAACGTCGAAATCCGGATATAGCCGATATCGCCCGGCTCCATCTTCCAGGTCACGGATTTCTGCTGAATCACTTCGCGCGTCAGGTTCACCTCGAACGGGTCCTGGCCTTCGCGCAGGATGGTGATCTCGATGGACGTACCGCGTTCGCCGCGCATTTCCTTGACCGCATCGTTCAGCGTCTGGCCCATGATCGGCTTGCCGTTGATGGCGGTGATGAAATCGCCCGGCTTGATCCCGGCAGCTGCCGCCGGCGTGCCATCCATGGGCGAGATGACCTTCACGAAGCCGTCTTCCATCGTGACCTCGATGCCGAGGCCGCCATATTCCCCGGACGTCTGGACCTGCAGCGACTGGAAGTCTTCCGGATCAAGATAGCTCGAATGGGGGTCCAGCGAGGTCAACATGCCGTTGATCGCGGCAGACATCGCCTCTTTCTCGTCAATCGGAACTACATAATCGCGTTGGGCGCGCGCGAAGATTTCCGCAAACAGTTCAATCTGCTGATAGGTCGCCGTGCGCGGATCTTCCGGCTTGGTCGCTTCCTGCTGAGGCCAGGCCATCGCCGCAAAGCCGACAGCTGCCGCCCCCAGGATACCGCCCAAGGCAGTACCGGTCAGCAATGAACGCATGTTCCACTCCATAGTCATCCCAGCGACCCTCTATTCGTCGCGCGACATCCACTCTGCCGGATTCAGCACCCGGTCGCCAAGCCTTAATTCCATGTTCAATTCAGGAGGCGGATCATCGCGGTCGGGCATCCGCCCGACGGGCTCACCGGCGCTCACGGTCTGGCCTTCGGATACATAAATCCGGCTCATACCCGAAAGAATAACATGATATCCGTCACTTGTACGCAAAATCAGCATTTTCCCGTAGGTACGGAACGGCCGGGCAAACTCGATCTCGCCGCCCGCCGGCGCTACGACCTGAGCCTCGGCGCGGGTTGCGAATACGATATACTCCGTTTTGCCCCCGCTCGGCAGCGTATCGCCGTAGCCGTGCAGAAGCGTGCCAGCAGCCGGCTGTTGCAGACCGCCCAGGGTGGCCTTGCCCAACGGCTCGGAATTGATCTTCGGCGCCGAGCTGGTCGCGGTCTTGATCTTTCCGGTCTTGGAACTCGTCT
>JBGSKU010000127.1:0-2052 GCA_041741055.1 Hyphomonas sp. | reverse complement strand
GACATGTTCCGCGCCCGCGCGGCATCGGCCCGCGCTTTTGCCTGGCTGACCAATGACGGCGCCGATCGGACCGGCCAGATCGCAGCCGGCCGCGCCTACATGCGCCTCACACTGGAAGCTGCCGGGCAGGGGCTCGCTGTGCATCCGTGGAGCCAGACGCTTCAGGAATATCCCGAGATGGCAGACCTCTATGACGAAGTGCACACACTTGTCGGCGGCGGCGCCCTGGTACAGATGCTGGTCCGCGTCGGCTATGCGCCGCCGGTCGTGCACGCCCCGCGGCGGGGTGTGGACGCCTTGTTTGCTGCATGAAGGAGACGCGCGTGTCCCCCAGGTCCAGACCAGCCCCTGCCGACGCCGGCGCGGTCTATTTCCAGCTCTTCAACGAGATCGGCATCATCGCACAATTGTCCGCCAACCGGCTCCAGCGGGTGCTGCCGCATGACCTGACCGTGGCCCAGTTTGGCCTGCTCAATCATTGCGTCCGGTTGGGTGACGGCTGGGGCCCGGCGCGACTGGCCGCTGCTTTCCAGGTCACCAAGGGCACGATGACCAGCACCCTGCAGCGTCTGGAAGCGAAAGGCTTCATCCAGCTCGATCCGGATTCAGAGGACGGCCGCAGCAAGCGCGTTATCCTGACCGCCGCTGGCCGGGCCGCGCGCGACGACGCGCTCAAGGCGATGCGCCCGTCCCTGACAGATCTTCCTGAGGGATTTCCGCCCGCGCTCGCCCGCGAAATTCTCCCCACACTAGAACGATTGCGGATCTGGCTCGACACGCACCGCTGAACCCGACATCATCGGCCCGTGGGAGAATGTCATGAAGTGGGTAGTCTGGGTCTTCGGCCTTCTGGCCTTCGCCATGGGCGCAAGCTGGTGGGTTGCGGGCAGCAACCTCAAACCGCTTGATGACATCGAACGCGCCCGCGCGCCCGGCCAGTTCGTCCAGCTCCCCGGCGCCAAGGTGCACTATCGTTTCTCCGGCCGCGAAGACGCGCCGCTGATCGTGTTGGTCCACGGCTATTCCACGCCCGGCTTCATCTTCGACCAGAATGCTGCCGCTCTGCGCGATGCCGGCTTCCGGGTGTTGCAGTTCGATCATCTCGGCCGCGGCTGGTCCGACCGGCCGGATTCAAAATACGACACCGATTTCTACGATTGGGAGCTCCTCGCGCTGCTTGATGCCCTGTCGATCAAGGAGCCGGTCGGCCTCGTCGGCCTGTCGATGGGCGGCCCCATCGTGGCGGAATTCGCCGTGCGTCATCCCGAACGCGTCGCGCGCGTTTTTCTGTTCGTGCCCGCCGGCTTTGATGTCGCGGGACTTGACGGCTTCCGGGCCGATCTTGTCCGCATGCCGGTCCTTGGCGATTGGCTCTGGCGGATGGTCGTGATGAAAAGCATCATGGACGATCCGCAGTACGACGAGTCCGGCCTCGCGCCGGAAAACCGGTTACAGGGCAATGTCCGTGAGCAGATGAAATATCGCGGCTATGGCGGCGCGCTTCTGTCCACCGCCCGCCATTTTCCGCTAGCGGGACGCGAAGCGACCTACCGCGCCCTCGCCGCCACTGGCATTCCCGTTGCCGCCGTGTTCGGCGACATGGACCCCACCGTCCTGATCTCCAGCGCCGACAAGTTCGCCGAGGCGATGCCGAACGCTGACCTGCATGTGCTGGAAGGCGCCGATCATGGCCTGAACTACAAGCGTCATCAGGACGTGAACCCCATCCTCACTGGCTGGTTCGAGCAGGAACAGAGCTGGTTCGACGATGAGCCGGAGCCCGTGGACGAAGCGGCGGGTGACGCGGTCGTCGATGACGAGTTCGGCTTCGATCAGCCGCCGCTTGAGGTCACGCCTCAACCGTCGCGGAACATTTATCCACGCGAACCATCTGTGCGCCCGTGCCGAACGTCTCGAATAAATACAAGTCGGTGCCAGTGAGCCAGGCCTGACCGTTCATTGCCGACAATTCGGCGAACAGGGCGGCGCGCCGGTCGGGATCGAGGTGCGCCGCCGCCTCGTCCAGCAACAGCAGCGGCGCCGGTCCCGTGC
>JBGSKU010000126.1:0-3617 GCA_041741055.1 Hyphomonas sp. | reverse complement strand
GCTGATCGCGCCCGCCGCCGCCAGCGCCGAATACTCGCCCAGCGAGTGGCCGGCCACGAAGGCGGCGTCCTTCACGCTGATCCCGAAATTCGCCTCGAGCGCCCGGTAGGCGGCCACCGAGTGCGCCATCAAGGCCGGCTGGGTGTTGGAGGTGAGGGTCAGCTCGGCGAGATCCCCGCCCCACATCAGGCCGGACAGGTCCTGGCCGAGGGCCGCATCGACTTCCTCGAAGACCGCCCGGGCGGCGGGGAAAGCCTCCGCCAGCGCCTTGCCCATGCCGATTTCCTGGCTTCCCTGACCGGGAAAGATGAATGCGAGCGTCATATGGTTACGCGCCTCCCTGATTTTGGGCGTGCCTAAAGCGCGCCCTTCCCGCATGCAAGCGCTTGAAATCTGCGGCCAGATAGGCTTTAGACCCGCTCTTCACAGCAGGATGCGGTCCTCAACTATCCGGAATGAGCCGGAGAAAGAGGGGCCATCGCTGGACGGGGTTCCCGCCCACCAGCGCCGCATCCTCGAATTTTGGGAATAAAAACATGGCACTATACGAGCACGTCGTGATCACACGACCTGACATCTCGCCGGCCCAGGTCGATACTTTCGTCGAAGAGATGGGCGCTTTCCTCAAGGAAAAAGGCGCAACTGTCGGCAAAACCGAATACTGGGGTCTTCGCAGCCTCGCCTACCCGATCAAGAAACAGCGCAAGGGTCACTACTCGCTGATCAACATCGATGGCCCGGCCGAAGCGATCCACGAACTTGAACGCCGCCAGCGCATCTCCGAAGACGTGATGCGCTACCTGACCGTCCGCGTCGAAACGCTGTCCGACGAGCCCTCGCCGGTTCTGTCGCGCAAAGAGCGCCGTCCGCGCGACTAAGGGGAAGGAACAGATCCAATGGCACAGAAAATCAACATCACGAACATTCCGGCCCGCCGTCCGTTCGGACGCCGGCGCAAGGTGGACCCGTTCACCGGCGAACACGCCCAGGAAATCGACTACAAAGACGTGAAGCTGCTCCAGCGCTACATCTCTGAAAAGGGAAAGATCGTGCCGAGCCGCATCACGGCCGTGAACCTGAAAAACCAGCGCAAGTTGGCCCAGGCGATCAAGCGCGCCCGCATGCTGGCGCTCATCCCGTTCGAAGTGAAATAAGGAGAGACCATCATGCAAGTCATTCTCCTTGAGCGCATCGAACGCCTCGGCAAGATCGGTGATGAAGTCCGCGTCAAGAACGGCTTCGCCCGCAACTTCCTCATCCCGCAAGGCAAGGCGCTGATCGCCAACGACCGGAACCGCAAGCGGTTCGAAGTCGAGCGTGAAGCGATCGAAGCCCGCAACGCGGCCGCCCGCGATGCGGCGAAAACCGATGCCGAAAAGCTCGAAGGCACAACCTTCGTCCTGATCCGTCAGGCTGGCGATACCGGCCAGCTCTACGGTTCGGTCTCGGCCCGCGACGTTTCCGACGCCGCAGAGGAAGCCGGCCACAAGATCCCGCGCAACGCCGTGCGTCTCGACAAGCCGATCAAGTCGATCGGTCTGTTCGACGTGTCGGTCCGCCTGCACGCCGAAGTCGCCGTCAAGATCCAGGTCAACGTGGCCCGGTCTGCGGAAGAAGCCGAACGTCAGGCCAAGGGCGAGAACATCGTCGAAGCCCTGCAGGCTGCCAACGCTGCGTTTGCTGAAGAGCAGGCTGGCGAGCTGGCCGAAGCGGCGGCCGAGCGCGGCCCGATGGGCGACGACGAGTAGTCGGCGGCCCAAAGCCCCCAACAAGAGCCGCGGTCCCACCGGACCGCGGCTTTTTTCTGTGAGTCGCGCCCCAAAAAGACGCCAAATCCCGCGCCTTCAATCCGGGCTTGGGTTAATATGACGCGATGACCCAGCAGCCGACCGCCCAAACCCCTGTCGTCTCCCCGCACAACCTCGCGGCCGAAGCGGCCGTGATCGGCGCGATCCTGTTCGACAACAACGTCTACCAGTACATTGCCGAGATCCTGCGGCCCTCGGACTTCTACGCCCCGGCCCACAGCCTGCTCTACGAAGTCGCCTCGACCATGATCCAGACCGGCCGCGTGGCCGACGGGGTCACCCTGCGCGAGCATTTCGAGCAGAAGGAAAAGCTGACCGAGATCGGCGGCGCGAAATACCTGGTCGACCTGCTGGACGCCGCCGCCTTCGGTCCGGAGGTCAAGGACTATGCGCGCATCATCCGCGACCTCGCCATCCGGCGCGAGCTGATCCGCGTCGGCGCGGGCATCCAGTCCCAGTCCCTGTCGCCGGAAGACGACGACAACGGATCGACCCTGATCAACAAGGCCGAGCGGGCGCTGTTCGAACTGGCCGAGCGCGGCAGTTCGGAGCGCGGCTTCTCGACCTTCGCCGAAGCGCTGGCCGAGTCCCTCGTCACCGCAGAGGCCGCCTTCAAGCGCGGCGGCAAGATTGCCGGCATCCCGACCGCGCTGCGCGACCTCGACGAACAACTCGGCGGCTTCCACCGGTCCGACCTCCTGATCCTCGCCGGGCGCCCGTCGATGGGCAAGACGTCGCTGGCGACCAACATCGCCTACAACGTTGCCGCCGCCTACCGGTACGAGACGCAGGAAGACGGCTCGCGCAAGACGGTCGATGGCGGCATCGTCGCCTTCTTCTCGCTCGAGATGTCGAGCGAACAACTCGCCACGCGTATCCTCGCCGAGCGCACCGAGATCAGCTCGCACGACATCCGCCAAGGCAAGCTGACCAAGGCGGACTTCGAACGCCTCAGCGAGGCGACGACCGAGCTGCAGAACCTGCCGCTCTACATCGATGATACCGGCGGCATTTCCATCGGTGAACTGACGGCCCGGGCACGGCGCCTGAAACGGTCGGAAGGGCTCGACCTGATCGTGATCGACTATCTGCAGCTGATCACCACCTCCTCGTCCAATTCCAATACCAACCGCGTGCAGGAAGTGACCCAGATCACCACCGCGCTGAAGGCGCTGGCCAAGGACCTCAACGTGCCGGTGCTGGCACTGTCACAGCTGTCGCGCGCCGTCGAACAGCGCGACGACAAGCGTCCGCAACTGTCGGACCTGCGCGAATCCGGCTCGATCGAACAGGATGCCGACATCGTGATGTTCGTGTTCCGCGAGGAATATTACCTCGCGCGGACTGAACCCGCCGCCGACCCGAACGATCCGTCTTCGAGCGAAAAGTGGAAGGCTTGGCGCACCCGGATGGACCAGGTGTTCGGCACGGCCGAAGTCATCGTCTCGAAACAGCGCCACGGCCCGATCGGCACCGTCAAACTCGCCTTCGACTCGCGCGTCACCCGCTTCGGCGACCTCGCCTACGATGCTGCGCGGACCGACCCGTTCGAATAGGCTGCACGTTTGCCCGGACGCAGCTTGGGGGCTGGCCGGTTTCATGGACTGTTGTTTGATCCGCTCATCCCCGCGAAAGCGGGGATCCAGTGCGGATATGTGCGCCCTTGCTTCTCTGGGTCCCGGCTTTCGCCGGGATTGTCTGTTTCTGGATGTGCTATGCTTTTTAGGCCGGTTACAGGATGCCGGCCTAAGCCCCCGGCATCCTGCACCCGTTGCTGCGGCCGTGCCGGGATGGGGCTCGATCAGAGCC
>JBGSKU010000125.1:0-3162 GCA_041741055.1 Hyphomonas sp. | reverse complement strand
GCGCGGCGTGCGCTCATACTTGAACGCCTCTTTCATCGCCGCGATGTGGATCACCGCGTCGGCATGCTGGCTGTAGAGTTCGTAGGTCGGGTCCGTTTCCTTGCCCCCCGTGACTACGCGCAGGCCCGGATGCTGGACCCGGTTGACCACCGGCACGAAGTCGGAGTCCGTGGTCAGGACGATCAACTCATCCAGATTTTTCGTCTGAAGGGCGAGTTCGATCGCGTCCATCGTGATCACGATGTCGGCCGAGCTCTTGCCCGCGCTGATCTTGCGCTTGGCGAGCGCGCGGCAGTTGAACGCCTCGAAACCGGCGCGTTCGAAATCGCTACGGTACCGGTCGAACTGCAGGTTCCAGTAGACGCGCTTGTGCAGGAAGGTGCGGCGGCGATTGCCCACCGACAGCGCGCCATCCTCCAGCCACAAAAGCCATTTATCGAGGTGCGTCACCACATCGTCGCTGGTCGCGCCGAAGATGTTGTCGAAGTCGACCAGCAATACGCTTCTGACGCGCGCCACGCGATGCGCTCCTCGTTTCTCGAGTGACGGGTCCTGACCCGCCGTTCACAATCGACACCTGCAAGAAAAATGCAACCGGTGCACCGCAGGCAATTCAGGGTTCAGGTTTTTCCCGCTGCGGCGGAATCTTCCGCCAAAACCTTCTTTTCAATCAGCTTTACGCAGAAAATCGAAATTTCGTAGAGCAGGTAGACCGGCCCCGCGAGCAGGATCTGGGACATCGGGTCCGGCGGCGTGAACACGGCCGCGAAGGCCAGGATGCCCACAATGGCATACTTGCGCCCTTTCGAGAGCATCGACGACGACACAATCCCGATACGGGCCAGAAGGGTCAGGACCAGTGGCAGCTGGAAGGACAGGCCGAAGGCCAGCATCAGGGCCATCACCAGGGACAGGTAGTCCGCCACCTTGGGCAGGAGGCGGATCGTGGTGCCGGCCGCCTGGATCTGCTCCATCGATACGGTGAACCGCGCCAGCATCGGCAGCATGATGAAGTAGACAAAGGCCGCTCCGAGCGCGAACAGGACCGGCGCGAGCACCAGATAGGGCCAGAACGCCCCCCGTTCGGACTTGTAGAGGCCCGGCGCCACGAACGCGTAGACCTGCCAGGCGATCACCGGGAAGGCCAGGAACAGGCCAGCAAAAACAGCAATTTTCAGCTGCGCGAAGAAGAACTCCATCGGGGCCGTGAAGATGAATTCCAGCGGCGTACCGCGGATGTCTTCGGCCACGGCAGCGAAGGGCTTGATCAGCAGCAGGTAAATGTCGCCGGCGAAGTAGAAGCTGGCGATCGCGCCCACGGCCAGCGCCAGCAGGCTCTTGATGAGACGGGCCCGCAGTTCGTTGAGATGTTCCAGCAGCGGGGCGCGGCTCGATTCGACCTCATCGTGGATCTCGGGTTGTTCGTCCTTCGGGGGTGTGTAGGTCATGGCGCCTTGTCCTGCGCCGTGGACGGTGGCGACGTCTGCGGATCGGGTTCGGGCTCAGGCTCCGGGTCGGGCGCGGTGCGCATGACGGCGGAGTTGATGTCTGCCTCGACGGCCGCGAGGTCTTCAGCCGCCTGGGTCATCGCGTTGGAGCGTTTGAGCGCCTCGATTTCCTTTTTCAGCTCATCCAGCTCGGTCTGACGCGCGATGTCATCGAATGCGGCCTGGAACTCGCTGGCCATACGCCGGCCCTTGCCGATGATCTGACCGAGCTTGCGCATCAGAACCGGCAGGTCCTTCGGGCCGATGAAGATCAGCGCCGCAAGACCAAGGACAAGTATTTCGGAAAACCCGATACCGGGCAGCATGGCGATGCGCCCTTCGTTCAGCGATTACGAAGAGGACTTCGTTTCGTCCTTCTTCGGGGTGATGTTCAGAAGGTCGTCCTTGTCGGCCGGCTTCGTCTCTTCATCCTTCAGGCCCTTGCGGAACGCCCCGATCCCCTTGGCCATGTCGCCCATGATCGAGGAAATGCGCCCGCGCCCTCCGAAAAGGAGGATGGCCACAACCGCGACCAACAAAATCTGCATCCAACCGGGCGCCATGCGCAAACTCCTGATGATTTGACCAACTATAGAGCCCCGACCCTGCTGGAACAATGGGGCGAAGCTGTTATGCAGGGCCGATGCGGATTGCGACCTGGAATGTCAACTCGGTGAAAGCGCGCCTGGCGACGGTGCTGGAGGCGCTGGATGCCATCGCGGCGGACGTCGTCTGCCTTCAGGAATTGAAGTGCGAGACCGACGCCTTCCCCTATCTCGAACTGGAAGACCGCGGCTGGACCTGCGCCGTGCATGGCCAGAAATCCTATAACGGCGTCGCGATTCTTTCGAAATTCCCGCTTGAGGATATCTCGACCGGGATGAGCACCCTGAAAGACGATCAGGCCCGCTATATCGAGGCGACCGTTCTGTGCGAGCGCCCTGTGCGGGTCGCCGGCGTCTATGTGCCGAACGGCAACCCGGCCCCAGGCGAGCGCTACGACTACAAGCTGGAATGGACCGACGCACTGGAGCGCCACGCTGCTGCGATGCTGAAGGACGAGACGCCGTTCGTGATCTGCGGCGACTATAACGTGATCCCGGCGCCGGAAGATTGTTGGGATGACACCGTGTGGAACACCGACGCACTCGGCCTGCCGGAGAGCCGGGCGGGCCTGCGCCGGTTGAAACATCTGGGACTCACCGACGCCTTCGCCGCCTGTGACGGGCGCGCACACCAATACACGTTCTGGGACTATCAAGGCGGCGCCTTCCAGAAGGATCACGGCATCCGCATCGACCATGTGCTCGCCTGCCCCCGGATGACCGACCGGCTCGAAGCCGCCGAAATCTACCGCAAGGCCCGCGCCCTGGACAAACCGTCGGACCATGTGCCGCTGATTGCGACCTTTTCGGATTAGGCTGCACGAAAGCCCGGACGCAGCGTTCGGGCTGGCCGGTGGGTTTCAGGTGTTTTCAATGTCCGCTTATCCCCGCGAAAGCGGGGATCCAGAGCGGAGGGGCGCATCCTTGCCTCTCTGGGTCCCGGCTTTCGCCGGGATTGTCTGTTTCTGGATGTGCTATGCTTTTTAGGCCGGTTACAGGATGCCGGCCTAAGCCCCCGGCATCCTGCACCCGTTGCTGCGGCCGTGCCGGGATGGGGCTCGATCAGAGCC